>JAOAHO010000101.1 GCA_026415195.1 Bacteroidia bacterium
ATGTACCAGACGCACTGCAGCCGATAATCGTTCGGTACGTCGTCGGCTGCTTTAATGTATGCGGACGACTTAAACTCAATAATAACTCGCTCCCCCTGATAATCCCCAATGGCGTCTATCGTGCCATTGGCAGCACCGAAGGATATGTATTTTTGACTCTCGTATATAGAAACCAACCCCTCACTGACAGCGTACTCAGAGATGAACCTCTCCGCTATCACCCCTCTTCGAAGTGAGGGGCTATCTTCTGATGACTTCCTGCCGGTTAGCAGGAGCCATTTTTGATAAGGAGTAGTAAACCTCGACAGACCCAGCACGGCAGCGATTGAACTACCGCCGATGCTGATTAGCTTGATTGGTTTGGTTTGGGTTAGTTTCATATTATTGAATACTATACTCCAACAAAACAAGGATTGCGACTTTCGCCGACTTCTTACAATTGATAGACAACCACCCTAACCCTATCCTCATCATGCCAACCGAAGTCCTTATGAGTAAGGCCGCAGTTGGCCAATATGGTGTTGTCGTACTCCTCCATTGTGAGTACTTCATCGTATATTACAACACCGTTTGGTGCGGAGTCAATAGCCGACACAGTATCAGTG
>JAOAHO010000102.1 GCA_026415195.1 Bacteroidia bacterium
GTCAGATGTGTATAAGAGACAGGTTTATTGAATACTATACTCCAACAAAACAAGGATTGCGACCCTGGCTTCACGGGCTTTAACCCAAAAGCTACCCAATTGAATACTATACTCCAACAAAACAAGGATTGCGACCGCAATCCCTTGAAGGTACTCCCTCAACTCAGAGATTGAATACTATACTCCAACAAAACAAGGATTGCGACAATGGGGAATTTGGCCTTACCACTCTTCTGGGTGGATTGAATACTATACTCCAACAAAACAAGGATTGCGACCTTTATAATCAGGATTTCAGTTCTGAAATCCAATATTGAATACTATACTCCAACAAAACAAGGATTGCGACAACTTTAGGAAATTCCCTTCTTTAAGAACCAATGATTGAATACTATACTCCAACAAAACAAGGATTGCGACACGGTCACTGATTTTTCAGTGCATCGGGCAAGAATTGAATACTATACTCCAACAAAACAAGGATTGCGACGGTTTTGGTTATCGCCCTCGCCCTTTTTGGGCTCGATTGAATACTATACTCCAACAAAACGGGGGGTGGGGGGGGGTATTGCCCACTCAAGTGGGATACGATGACCATTGAATAC
>JAOAHO010000103.1 GCA_026415195.1 Bacteroidia bacterium
TTTTGTTGGAGTATAGTATTCAATACAGATTGAACAATTTAAGGCAAAGGCGAAAGCGAAGTCGCAATCCTTGTTTTGTTGGAGTATAGTATTCAATGGTTTTATAGTGGGTGTGGTGATAGAAACTGGTCGTAGTCGCAATCCTTGTTTTGTTGGAGTATAGTATTCAATCAATCCAAAATTTTGTTTTATTTTAAGTCAAAACTGGTCGCAATCCTTGTTTTGTTGGAGTATAGTATTCAATACGGCAAAATAAGAGCATTCGATGAAAATGGACAGGTCGCAATCCTTGTTTTGTTGGAGTATAGTATTCAATGAATTCACAACGCTGGAGGAGCAGGGGTATTTAAAGTCGCAATCCTTGTTTTGTTGGAGTATAGTATTCAATAACAATTCCTCATCTTCAGCCGTTAACTTTGTGTCGCAATCCTTGTTTTGTTGGAGTATAGTATTCAATGAGATTGAAAAAATAAAAAATAAATAATATGGAGTCGCAATCCTTGTTTTGTTGGAGTATAGTATTCAATTTATTCGGGACTTGCCTAAGGTTCGTATGATTACGTCGCAATCCTTGTTTTGTTGGAGTATAGTAT
>JAOAHO010000104.1 GCA_026415195.1 Bacteroidia bacterium
GTCTAATAAGGCCTTTAAATTTCTACTATTGTAGATCACCCTGAATTTTGGATCGATGATTAAGTCTAATAAGGCCTTTAAATTTCTACTATTGTAGATACTTTATTTTTTGCTGAAAATACAGGGTCTAATAAGGCCTTTAAATTTCTACTATTGTAGATCCGTCATGCTGGGTTTCGTGTATATTATTGTCTAATAAGGCCTTTAAATTTCTACTATTGTAGATTCAAACATTAGTTCATTAATACGTGCAAGTCTAATAAGGCCTTTAAATTTCTACTATTGTAGATAAATTCAACGGAAAAACATATGAAAAATTCTAATAAGGCCTTTAAATTTCTACTATTGTAGATGAGCTGTATCAAGGTCAATTTCTAAAAGTCTAATAAGGCCTTTAAATTTATACTATTGTAGATTCTACAATTTCATCGGAATAGCCAAAGGTCTAATAAGGCCTTTAAATTTCTACTATTGTAGATACAACGTTGTAAGGAGCTTGCGCAAGGTCTAATAAGGCCTTTAAATTTCTACTATTGTAGATTCATTGATGTGACATTCTATGATAGTGTCAGTCTAATAAGGCCTTTAAAT
>JAOAHO010000105.1 GCA_026415195.1 Bacteroidia bacterium
ATGAGAGTAAAAGTTAATGAAGTAAAAGTTAATGGGAATAAAGGTTAATAATAAAGTTAATAATAAAGGCTAATGGGTGGAATAAAATAGTTAATAAGAATAAAAGTTAATGAAGTAAAAGTTAATAGGTGAAATAAAATAGTTAATAAGAATAAAAGTTACTAATAATAAAGGTTGATAGAAATAAAGGTTAGTAGGAATAAAGATTAATGGTGAAAAATAAAGTAGTTAATAAGAATAAAAGTTAATAATAAAGTTTATAATAAAGGTTAATATGAATAAAAGTTAATGAGTAGAATAAAATAGTTAATAAGAATAAAAGTTAATAAAATTAATTATAGCAAAAGTTAATAAAAACAAAGTTAATAAAAAGTAAAGTCAATGGAAATAAAAGTTAATAATAATAATAAAAGTTAATAGGAATAAAAATTAGTTGGAATAAAGATTAATAGGAACAAAGGTTAATGGAGTAAAAATTAATGGGAATAAAAGTTAATGGAGTAAAAGTTATTAGGTAAAATAAAATAGTTAATAAGAATAAAAGTTAATAGGAATAAAGGTTGATAGAAATAAAGGTTAATGGGGTAAAAG
>JAOAHO010000106.1 GCA_026415195.1 Bacteroidia bacterium
CTTTTCCTACCTGTGCTTTTACTTTTTCTGCACTGTGTTTTTGTTGCAGGGCAATAATTTCATTCAATCGTTGTTTTTTGATTTCTTCGGGCACATCGTCTTTATATTTCCTTTCGGCTAATGTTTTAGGACGTTCGCTGTACATAAACATATAGGCAAAATCAAATTTTACCTGGTCCATTAGTTTAAGAGTATCCTGATGGTCTTTTTCGGTTTCACCACAAAAGCCGGCAATGATATCGGTTGAAATAGCACAATCGGGAATGTAATGTCTGATAGCTGCTATTCTATCCAAATACCATTCGGCAGTATATCCTCTGTTCATTCTTTCAAGAACTGTATTGCTACCACTTTGAATGGGTAAATGAATGTATTTGCAGATGTTAGGATATTGGGCAATGGTTTTGAGTACATCATCGGTCATGTCTTTAGGATGAGAAGTAGAAAAGCGAATTCTGAGTTCAGGGCTAATGTTTGCCACCATTTCCAACAGGTGAGCAAAGCGAATAGCGTGTTTATCGTCATTAGATTTTAATAAATCCTTTTTAGCGCCTTCTCCGTTCCAGTAGTATGAATCTACATTTTGGC
>JAOAHO010000107.1 GCA_026415195.1 Bacteroidia bacterium
AAATTACAGAAATTTATCTGCCTATTTTTAATATGTTTGGTTTTAATTTTGTTAAATGCGAAGAATTTAAATATATTACAAGCATAGTACAAGTAGAAACTGAATTATTAAATAAACTAAATATAACTTCAATTAACCAAAAAGAATACAATGCTTATATTTTTTCAAATGGTTTAATAGAAAAAATAAAACAAATTGTAGGTTTTTTTAATGAAGATGCAGTAAACGATTTTATAACTGAACTAAACAATAATTTATTAAATGGAATACTTACAAAATACAATAAAAACACCAACATATTTGACACTATAAGTATAGGGCAATATTTAAATTTAAAAAATGAAGAATATGTTCTCTTGAAATTTACAATTGACGACGTTGATTTTTTTCAAATATTTAACTTAAATCTATTGAATTTAGAAGAATATTCTAATATAAATTTAAAAACAAATGAAATAAAATTAGAAGAATATTACCAAGAAGACGAAACTACGAGCAATATAAAACTGAAAATATTATGCAAAATTCCTTTAAAAATTGAAGTATTGCTAGATAAGAAAAACGTAACTATTAAAGATTTATTA
>JAOAHO010000108.1 GCA_026415195.1 Bacteroidia bacterium
CTATTTTAAGCATCTTATTGGCCATTAATTTGCCTTCAATTGAGCAATTTCTGACAGTTCTACCAACAACTCATCTTTTCGATTCGTACAGGATTATTTAATTATCAATCATTTTATCACATGCGAGGATCCTTTATTGAGGTACTTACATAGTTTCTTCGGCTAGTGCCAGTCGGACAAATTCACAGGCTCGCAGTGTCCTTGCTGGGCAAATCTCTCATATAGGAGGGAATCTTAGAGGAAAAGTGAAATTAATAGAAGAAAATAGTTACTTTTGCGGCCCTAAGGCGGGGTAGCTCAGATGGTTAGAGCGCAGGATTCATAACCCTGAGGTCACGGGTTCAATTCCCGTCCCCGCTACCATTCTCCCCTTTTGAGACGTATTTATAGATAGTCTTGAGAGAGCGGAGGATTTTTTTCCTTTCTCCTGACGTGTTGGCAGGGTAAAGAGAAAGGGAAGACGCCCGATATGTGACCGCATAATTGAGCAGGGGCTCGCAGGGCTTAAGGTCTGCTTCCGAGAGGGGGATAAACCTATCCGGGGCATGGTACTCCCTAAAGTCCCAGATT
>JAOAHO010000109.1 GCA_026415195.1 Bacteroidia bacterium
CTATACTCCAACAAAACAAGGATTGCGACGAGGGACGATGCCTCCACTAATTTCAAGAAGTTGATTGAATACTATACTCCAACAAAACAAGGATTGCGACTTCAGGATTATGGCTTTTCCCTGAAACCACCGGCATTGAATACTATACTCCAACAAAACAAGGATTGCGACCCAAACAAATTCATCAAACGATATTTGGTGGAACGATTGAATACTATACTCCAACAAAACAAGGATTGCGACTAGACCTTGTTTCCAAAAAATTTCATTTTTATTTTATTGAATACTATACTCCAACAAAACAAGGATTGCGACTGGGCTGCCTTACGGGCAGCCCTCTTTTCACGATTGAATACTATACTCCAACAAAACAAGGATTGCGACCCTTGATAAAGAAGCGAATAATCAAGTACCACCATTGAATACTATACTCCAACAAAACAAGGATTGCGACCCTGAATTTCTTCAGGAGACCTTCTATAAAGAATAATTGAATACTATACTCCAACAAAACAAGGATTGCGACATTTCATGGAGGGTGACCGAATCAATCAGTTTATTGAATACTAT
>JAOAHO010000110.1 GCA_026415195.1 Bacteroidia bacterium
TGTAAGTTCAAGTAATAAGTGCAATTTTTTTGAGTAGCATTTGGTTAGCGGTAAGATAGTTAAATTTTCTTACCGGACGATTATTAATTCTGTTTTGTATAGTGTTTAACATTTTTTCCGTAACAAAGTTAAGGTTTGTTTTTTTTGGTATAAACATTCTTAATGTTCCTATTCTATTTTCAATAGTTCCTTTATCCTGGCTGCAATATGGACGAGTAAAATAAGTTTTAACCCCATATTTGCGAGCAATTTGTTGGTGAAAAGCAAAGGCATTAACATTATCGAAAGTTAAACCCAAAATTGTCATTAGAACCAAAAACGAAAGATTGTTCAATGTTGTTAGCAAACGAATTCCCACAAACATCTCATTATTTCTAAGCTAAGTAAAGTTGAAGAATTAGTTAATATCAGTTTTTGTTATGTAAGAATTTCATACGTTAAAAAGCAACAAAATTTTGTAAAATCAGGCAACTTAAGTGCTTGTTTTTCAATGAGATATATACAGAAATTTCTAATGACCGCCATTAGAAAATGCCCC
>JAOAHO010000010.1:0-27740 GCA_026415195.1 Bacteroidia bacterium
GGTAACACCACCGTCGGTTGTGCGCCAGATTTCGAATTCATTCATGGTGAAGGGGTTTGCATCGCCTTGAGTAATACCAACTGTTGGATCAACAAATGTGACAAAGTTGCAAAAAGATGCTGCATGGGTGTACATGCCGGCGGCTGTAAAAGTCATGTTGGTCCAACTGGTTCCGCCGTTGGTGGTTCGGAAAATTCCGCCTTTATTTTGAGTCTGCTTCAAATAAGCAGATACCCAGGCCGTATTGGCATCAATACCTTCCATGTTGGCAATTACATAAGTGTTGGTGTCGCCGATTGTTGGGTTAGCCGTTGAACTGAACACCACGCCTGAGTTCCACGTGTTTCCTCCGTTCGTTGTTCTGGAAAAGAAGCAGTAGTTCCTGTTCGGAGCCGTTCCGTCATACCCGATTGCCCAAACCACATTCGGGTCAACGGCGTCTAGAAATCTAACGCCTGAGTATTGCGGAAGATTGAAATTTGGTGATTGAATAATCGACCATGAAGGAGAAACCTGTGGTGCCTGAGCCCAAAGAGCCATGCTCACAATTGAAAGTAAAGAAGAGTAAATCTTTTTCATATCTTTTTTTACGTAAAAATAATAAATTTTAAATTAGAACAACATCTTGACAGATATTGTTAATTTTGCACGAAAATATGATACAAACTGATATTGCTATTATAGGTGCAGGTCCCGTTGGTCTTTTTGCTGTGTTTGAAGCAGGATTATTAAAAATGCGTTGCCATCTGGTGGATTATTTACCTCAACCTGGTGGTCAACTATCGGAAATTTATCCTAAAAAGCCTATTTATGACATTCCCGGTTTTCCCATCATTTACGCACAGGAATTAGTTGATAATTTACTTAAACAAGCAGAGCCATTTAAGCCCACTTTTACTCTGGGTGAGCGTGTGGAAAAACTGGAAAAAAGAGCAGAACGAGACTTCTTACTGACCACCCATTTGGGTACTCAAATTCAATCGAAAGTGGTGGTTATTGCCGGTGGACTTGGATGCTTTGAACCTCGTAAGCCTGAAGTCAATGGATTGGAAAGGTTTGAAAATGGAAAAGGTATCAACTATATGATTCTAGATCCTGAAAAATATTATGATAAAACTTTAGTTATTGCCGGTGGTGGTGATTCGGCGCTTGATTGGACTATTTTCCTGGCCGGAAAAGTAAAAAAACTTACATTGATTCACCGTAGTGAAAACTTCAGGGGTGCTCCCGAAAGTGTCAGAAAAGTGATGGAACTGGCTCAGAATGGTGTAATCGACCTGAAATTAAATTCAGTTATTAGTGAAGTGGCTGGAAATGGACATTTGGAAAGTGTTAAAATTAAAAATATCAAAACTCAAGAAGAAACTATAATTCCTACAGAAAACCTAATTCCCTTATTTGGCTTAACCCCCAAACTGGGTCCTATTGCAAAGTGGGGGTTGGAAATTGAAGATAATGCCATAAAAGTAAATACTGAAGATTATTCCACAAATATCCCGGGGGTGTACGCGATTGGAGACATCAATACTTACAAAAACAAATTAAAATTAATCTTGTGTGGTTTTCACGAAGCGGCACTAATGAGTCACAGTGCTTACAAATACATTAATCCGGGCATAAAATATACCATGAAATATACTACAGTTAACGGCATAAATCCGTTCTAAATTAAATGAGCGATATAAAAGTAACGGTTAAATCTGACGACGGAGAAAAACAACACGTTTTTCCTTCAGAGATGGGTCTAAGCCTAATGGAGTGCCTGAAAGCTGAAGGATATGATATTTTAGCCACTTGCGGAGGTATGGCCTTGTGTGCAACCTGCCATGTGGAAATTTTGGAAGGATATAACCAACTTTCCGAACCATCATCCGATGAATGGGCCATGTTGGATACATTACCCAATATTACTCCCACATCCCGACTTTCTTGTCAAATCAAATTGAATGAAAATTGCCCTGATTTGAAAATTATCATTCGAGGCGAAGGGCAATAATTTGTTTGCTTATTGAAAAAACCTTATTTTTGCTATTCTAAATTGTTGATTTTAAATAACTTATGACTAAGATGCATATTGTAAACGAAATTGCCCATAAAACGGGTATTGAAAAGTATATAGTACAGGTAACCATTGAGCAATTCATGAAATCCATTAAGAATGCTCTTTCTCAGGGAGAACCCGTTTATCTGAGGGAATTCGGGACTTTCCAGGTTAAAAAAAGGAAGGCAAAATTGGCCCGTAACATCACCAAAAATACTTTTTTGGTTGTTCCTGCTCATTATATTCCCCACTTTAAGCCCTCAAAAATTTTCATGGAGCGGGTGAAGAAAAACGTAAAAGTGGATGAAGATTCAGAAAATTAATTTTAATTTTTAAAAATTGGTTGTATTTAAGCCTATAAATAGGATATTCTTAATTTTTGGAACAGTGGCTTTGTTTTTGGTGTTATTTTTCCTACCTCGCTCAAAAGCCAAAAACCATTTCGAAGAATCGGTAGTTAAAAATTCTTCCGTATCGATTTCTTCATTTGTCAAGGATTTTGCAAAATCCATACCCGTTGATATTAAAAAAAAATATGATAGTTCTGCTTTTGATTTTAATTCAAAAGTAAAATTCTGGCAAGCATTAAACCGTCCCATGGGCGTGGCTTATGAATGGGCTCAACATGCATTGATAACAAAAGCCGATACGTCCTGGTCGAATGCAGGAAAATGGTTTGTGCGTATGGCCATGTTGGAAAGTATTAATGAAGAAAAAAAAAATTTTTATAATTTGGCACTTGAAGCTTTTGACAAAGCACTGGAATTAAATCCCGGTAATAAAGAACATCTGATGGATAAAGGAACAGTTTTAGTAGAGTCGGGGCTTAATCCCATGGAAGGTATTGGCATGCTTAAGAAACTAGAAGCTAATGATTCGAATAACGTTGAACTGCTTGTTCGACTAGCAAGGTTTTCCATGCAGTCGGGTCAAACGGAAAAAGCCATCCAAAGGCTTACCAAAGCAATTAATATTGATTCAATGCGCCTTGATGCTCATCTTTACCTGGCCGATGCTTATCGTCAAAATCAAAATATTCCCAATTCCCTGAAGCACCTGAAATTTTTTGCTGCCAGAACTCTGAATCCCGAGGAAAAAAAAGCAGCGGAAGAATTCATCAGGGAATTGGAAAATCAAATCATGTCTAACCCATAAATCAAAAAATTATGCCTAGCGGAAAAAAAAGAAAACGCCACAAAATGGCCACTCACAAAAGAAAAAAACGCCTGAGAAAAAACAGGCATAAGAAAAAGAAATAATTTTTTTATGGCGGGCGCTTCTTCATGCTGTGTCCGCCCTTTCTTACGGTTTAATTTTTAAATTTTTTTGCTGTGAACTACGAGTTGGTGATTCACTCATCCGGCAAGGGGAATGTTATTGCTTTGTTGCAGGATAAAAAATTGGTAGAACTGCACCGCGACAATGCCCATGCCAAATTTCAGGTGGGGGATATTTATTTGGGTAAGGTGGGAAAAATCATGCCGGCCTTAAATGCGGTTTTTGTGGATGTGGGTTATGAAAAAGATGCATTTCTACATTATTCCGATCTTGGCCCGCATGCCAAAAGCGTCAATAAATTTTTACAAGAAACGCTGAAAGGAAAACAAACTACCGGCAAGCTCATGTATTTTAAAAATGAGCCGGAAATTCCCAAGGACGGAAAAATTACGGATGTGGTAAAGAGCGGGCAAAGCATTTTGGTACAAATTGCCAAGGAACCCATCAGCGCCAAAGGTCCCAGGATTACCTGCGAACTTAGCATACCTGGGCGCTATCTGGTGCTGATCCCCTTTTCCGATAAAATCTCCGTTTCTTCCAAAATCAGGACGTTTGAAGAAAAAGACCGATTGAGGGGAATTTTGCAAAACATCAAACCCAAAAACTTCGGGGTTATTATCCGCACCGTGGCCGAAGGAAAAAGCGTGGAAGAACTTGAAAACGATTTGAACGATTTGCTTGAAAAATGGGAAGAATGTTTTAAAAACATTAAGAAAGCACAAATTCCATCACGATTACTTTCAGATGAAGATAAGACCAATGCCTTGCTTCGCGACCTTTTAAATGAATCCTTTTCAGCCATTTATTGCGACAATCCTCAACTTACGGAAGAGATCAGGGAGTATGTAAAAAGCATTGCACCCGATAAAGAAAAAATAGTTCAGCAATACAAAGGTGTTATTCCCATTTTCGAAGCCTTTGGGGTGGAAAAGCAGATAAAAAGTTTGTTTGGAAAAACGGTTTATCTGAAAAGCGGGGCATATTTGGTCATCGAGCACACGGAAGCTTTGCACGTGTTCGACGTGAACAGCGGAAATAAAGCCAAAGGCGACAATACACAGGAAGAAAATGCCCTGGAAGTGAACCTGGAAGCAGCGGTGGAAGTGGCCCGTCAGTTGCGCCTGAGGGACATGGGCGGAATTATTGTGGTGGATTTTATTGACATGCAGAATCCGGAAAACCGAAGGGTACTCTATCAAAAATTGAAGGATGAAATGAAGTCCGACCGGGCGAAGCACAACATCTTGCCACCCAGCCGCTTTGGCCTAATTCAGATTACGCGCCAGCGCCTGCGTCCGGAAATTAATGTGGAAGTGCTGGAAACCTGCCCCTCATGCGGCGGTTCCGGACAAATTCAGCCCAGTGTGCTCTTTACCGAACAAATTACCAACGCTTTGAGATTCATCGTAAAAGAACAAAACGAAAAAAAGATTACGCTTCACGTGCACCCTTATATTGAGGCATATTTAAAAAAAGGAGGATTATTTAAAAGTATTCAATGGAAATGGTATTTTGAACTAAAAAGATGGGTGAAAATAGTAGGTGTAAATAGTTGTACTTTCATGGAATATCATTTTTATAATTCGGAAATGGATGAAATAATAATTTAATTGTTTTTGGAAATCTGTTGTTTTTTTTTATATTTGCCAAAAAAATCCTATGAAAATTATTTGTCATTTCTTTTTTTCCTTTTTTTTAATTAACTTTTTTGCTAATAATGTTCCAACCATTGATGCCTTAATTTTTAAGAATGGAAATGTATTTTTAAGAATTTCCGCTATAAAGTCACTTAACGAATCAAAGAAATTAATGGAATTTAAAAATAATGATCATTGGGAGGTTTCCTATCAAACTTCTGCTGAAAAACCACAAGTCTTATTTAGCATAAACGGCAAAATAAATTCGTTGAAAGAATTGGAAAAATGGTTGTTTGATCAAGGGTTTAGTAATGTAATATACCTTGGGAAGAATATACTGGTAAGCCAGATTGATGAGAATTATATGCATCCCGAAAACCCGGAAGTCCGTACATTTGAAAAAAGAAATTAATTTCTGAAATATGAAAAGAATAATATTTTTATTTTCTTTAATATATTTTGTACAGGCTCAGGATTATTACATGAATGTTGTAAATGGTCAAACCATTACTACATGTAAAGGAAATGTTTTACCGTCTTGGTTATGCGTTGGTCCGGGTTTATATGCTGGATATTGTAATAATGAAAATTATACCGTAACATTTTATTCGGGTAATCCTTCAATTCCTCTTAGAATCTCGTTTTTACCCCTGAACAGGGCTGGTTTTCCAACTGCCAACACCTTTTGGACCGAAAACGGATTTGATTACCTAAGGATTTATGATGGTCCAAATATTGCCAGTCCTTTGCTGGCAAGCCTAACAGGTTCATACTCGACTTATCCTTTGTTTTTCACATCTACAGGTGGTTATTTAACATTACGTTTTACTTCCGATGCAACTATAAATGACTGGGGATGGATTGCTATTTTAGGTTGTCAGCCGCAAAATTGCAATGGTAACATTCCCGCATCCGATAATTGTTCAAGTTCACCTGGCATTTGCGACTTAAATGGTTATTGTGGTAATACAAGCGGATGGTACACAGCCGACAATATCAATTTAGGTGTTGATATGGGAGGCCCGTTTTGTGGCAGTGTGGGTTCAATTGAAAATAATTCTTGGATAAAATTCATTCCCAATTCAAGTTCTGCCAGCATTACATTTTCTGTTAGCGCTTGTTCCTCCACAGCTTCTGGTATTCAAGCCGGATTATATAGTTCTGCAAACTGTGCTGCATTTACCCAACTGACATGTTTTTCACAATCCACTGCCCCTGGCCCTTTTTCTACATTTAACCTTTCTTATAATTTCTTCACTCCAGGCCAAACCTATTATATCATGGTGGATGGTTATGCGGGTAATGCATGTAATTACACTGTTAATGCAAATACCGGTGTTGCCATATCAACCATAAATGCCACTTCGGGTGGAACCATTTGTCAAGGGGCCACTGCTATTCTAACTGCAACCGCCCCGCAAAGCCCTGCTTCATATACCTGGAGTACGGGACAAACAACTCAAACCATATCCGTAAGTCCAACCATAAATACTGTTTATACAGCCACCATTTCTTCAGGTTTTTGTGTAGAAACCGTTACCCGCCAAATTATAGTAAATCCTTTGCCTATTGCTAATGCCGGAAGTGCACCTACCATAACTTGTAATAATCCTAATGTAACACTTAATGGTAGCGGCGGTGTTACGTACACCTGGACGGGGCCCGGAATAGTCTCCGGAAGTAATTCTGCAAATCCAATTGTAAATCAACCCGGTAACTATTCGCTTGTTGTAGGATCTGCCGCGGGTTGTACCTCAACAAACAATGCTGTCGTATCTGTACCTGCAAATACTACTCCACCCACTCCGGGAATTTCTTTTTCCGGAAGTTTGACTTGCGCAAATCCTAATTTGGTTTTATCCGGTTCCCCTGCCGGCGGGGTAAATTATCAGTGGCATGGTCCTTCAGGTTTTAATTCTACTTTGCAAAATCCTACTGTATCCTTACCCGGAACATATACTCTGACTACAACAAATATTTCTAATGGTTGCAGTGCATCCATTACTACGGTTGTTCCTCAAAACACCCTTGTTTCATTTGGCAGTTCTACAAACGGTACTATCACTTGTGTGAATAACCTTGCTACCATCACAGCAAATCAAAGTTCCTACAATTACACCTGGACACCTCCTACGGGTGCTTCTATATTACTTGGTCAGTTTACTCCAACTGTTGAAGTTTCCGGTCAGGGTATATATACTGTAGTTGCACAAAATCCTGTCAATGGTTGTACTTTGGCTCAAACTGTTTCTTTGCCGATTAATACCGTTCAGCCCAATGGGATCATTCAAAACACTCCCGTATTAACATGTACAAATCCAACAGTAACATTAAACGGAGCTCCAACATCGGGAGTAACATATACCTGGAGCGGCCCGGGCATAGTGGGAAGCCCCAATAACGCCAACGTTCAAATCAATGCACCGGGGGTTTATTCCCTTGCCATTACTTCTACAAATAACGGCTGCACGGATCCCACCCCTGCTTTTGTAAACATTACCCAAAACATTTCAACGCCTACTATTTCGGCGGTAACACAGACGGCCAATCTGGTGTGCGGAGCAACCAGTACGATATTAAGCGGAACGGCCAATCCTGCGGGAAGTACCTATACCTGGGTGTCGTCGGGCGGAACGTTCCTGAGCGGTGTTAACAGCAGTACCGTTAGCGTAGGCACGGCCACCACCTATACCTTGTTAAGTACGCATCCGGTGTCGGGGTGTACAAGTGCTTTGGTTTATACGGTTATTCCGGACATTAACACCCCCACAGTGAATTTAACCAGCAGCAGCGGTACGCTGACCTGCCTTCAAACGGCCGTCAGCACTACAGCCAATACCATACCTTCCACCGGTGTAACATTCACATGGACGGGGCCGGGCATCAGCGGAGCCTCGAATACATCAGCCGTAACGGCCACCCTTGCGGGTACCTATAACCTTACGGTAACCAACACCATGAATAACTGCTCATCGGTGGTGTCGTTTGTGGTGAGTGCCAATAACACACCTTTAACCCCGAATGCGGTAAGCAGCAACAGCATCAACTGTAACGTTACCAGCGCCACTTTGAGTGCGAATCCATCGCCTACGGCAGCGGTGATCAACTATACCTGGAACGGTCCTGGAGTAAGCGGGGTAACCTCGCCCACCGTGGCCGTTAGCCCCACAAGTACGGCAGTTTATACCGTGCAGGTGCAAAATCCTTTGAACGGATGCAGTGGCACCCAAACGGTACAGGTGGTGGCCAATACGAACGCTCCGACAGGATTGAACGTCAGCCCCAATAATGTGATACTGGCCTGCCCGTCACAAACGGCCATTCTGACGGCCACGGCTTCGGGCAGCGGAAACAGCTATAACTGGACAGCCCCTGTGGGAGGAAATATTTTAAGCGGAAGTGCGAGCAATACGGTATTGGTAAGTTCGGGCAGTACGGTAGTGTTTACGGTAACGGTAACGGGAGCCAACGGCTGTACGGCAGCCACCACGGCTACGGTAAGCCCCAACACGAACGCACCCCAGTTTAATTTCAGTACCAATAATCCCAGCATTACCTGCCAGACAAGCAATCCGACGGTGAGCGTAAACCTTACCAGCACGGTAGGAATACAATCCTACTTGTGGATTCCGGCTTCGGGCATCAGCGGCCCCAACAACTTAAGCTTTGCCACCTTTACGCAGGCAGGTATCTATACGGTAGTGGTAACGGCCACGAACGGATGTATTACGTCGTCGACCCTGCAGGTGGGCACCAATACTACCAGCCCGCAGTTTACGTCGGGAAGCGGAACGGCCCAGCCCATCACCTGTACGCAAAGCACCAGCATTATAAATCCGCAATACAATACGCCGGTTTCGGAATTAACATTCACGTGGAGCGGAAGCGGTATAGTGGGCAGCCCGAATGCGCCTGGTATTACAGTGAACCAGGCGGGCATCTATACGGTTCAAATCACCAATACCCTTACCGGTTGCAGCAGTGGGGTACTGACGGTACAGGTGAACGGAAATAACGTTCCGCCCACATTGACCATCAGCACTACCAGCACCTTGGGTATCACCTGCCTGCCCGGAGGCAATACCGTACAATTAACGGCCAACAGTTCAAATACCAACCTAACGTACAACTGGAGTAACGGTTCCACCGGTCAGCAAATTACGGTGAATATGCCCGGTGTATACACGGTAACGATCACGGAGACAAGCGGTAATTGCAGCACCACGGGCACGGTAAGTGTAGCCGGGGCAACGACGGCACCCACGCCAAGCATAAGCCCGACGGGGGCCTTGCCTTGCGGGGGAGGCACCACGGCTATCAACGCATCGGGGCCATCGAATTATCAATATAACTGGAGCGGACCGGGTATTGTGGGATCCAATACCCTTTCAGCCATTACGGTGAGCACGGGAGGAACCTACAGCGTGCAGGTTACCGACAGCCAGAACGGATGCAGTGCCAATTACACTATCGGTATTACGCAAATAACCGTATCGGCACAATTTACGGCCGACCCGATTACGGGAAGCGCACCTTTGCCGGTTACTTTCAGCAATCAGAGCAGCGGGGCTACCAGTTTCTCATGGAACTTCGGAGGAGCGGGAAGCAGCAACATGACCAATCCCAACTTTACCTTCGACCAGCCGGGCAATTATACGGTAACCCTAACCGCTCAGAACGGAAGTTGTACGGCAATATATACTTTGGAAATACAGGTGAAAGATGCTTTGATGATACCGGAACTGGTAACGCCCAACGGGGATATGAAAAACGATGTGTGGTTTATCAAAGGATTGGATGCCTACCCGAAAAACAAAGTGGAAATATTCAACCGCTGGGGCAACCTGGTATTTAAGATGGAGCCCTACGATAATAAATGGGACGGCAGGCCCAATGTGCAGGCTATGGGAACCGACAAATTGCCCACGGGAACTTATTTCTATATCCTTTATTTGTACGACAAGGATAATACCGTCAAAAAAGGATTTTTGAAGTTGGAGTATTAACCAATATTTAACAATCAGTGTTTAAAAATTCATAAATTTGCAGACCATTATGAAAAATTTTTGGAATAAAATTTTAGGCTTAAGTACGATCCTTGTTGCCTTGAATTCATGGGCACAGCAGGAAGTACAAAACTCGTTCTATATGTTCAATCCTTCTTTGCTTAATCCCGCATATGCGGGCAGCAGGGATGCGTTGAGCATTGTGGCTGATTACAGATCCCAATGGCTTAACTGGGAAGGTGCTCCAAAAACCATCATGTTCACTATGCATTCACCTTTAACCATCGAAAGTGTCGGCCTGGGATTAAACTTTATGAATGATCAAATCGGTAAATCACAACGAAATGCCATTTTTGCTGATTTTGCATATAGAATCCGGCTAAATAAAAACAACGATCGTTTAGCTTTCGGTTTAAGGGCAGGTGTTGATTTGATTAATAATAATTTCGGAAGTCTGAAAGTAAACGACAATACCGATCCTGTAATCGTTCAAAACAGCTTTACCCGTACATTGTATAATGCAGGAGCAGGAATCTATCTTTATGGAAACAAATATTACGTTGGATTTACCATTCCCAAATTTATTCCGAACACTTTAGCTCCATCTGAATTAGTCAGTGCCGGCATTCAATCTAAAGAAGTAATACATGGTTATTTTATTGCTGGATATGTATTCAAAATTAATAGTTTATGGGATTTAAAGCCCTCTACCACCGTACGTTATACGGCAAATGCTCCTCTTTCGGTTGACCTTAACTTAAATGCATTTTTTAACAAAAGAATTTGGTTTGGCGTAATGTATCGACATGGAGCGGCTGCTGGAGCTAATATTGTTTATCATTTTACCGAACACATCCGATTGGGATATTCCTATGATTATTCCATTACAAACATGAATAAATATAACCTTGGAACTCATGAAATATTATTTGGTTGGGATTTGGTAAAGAAAAATCCCACCATGCGATCGCCACGCTACTTCTAAACCTTAAAATTCAATGAAAATGAAAAATAAATTAAAACTTTTGTTATTTGTTCCATTGTTGTCCCTTTATTCTCAAGGTCTGAGGGAACGTATTGCAGATAAAAAATTTAACAAACTTGAATTTGCTGATGCTGCCTTGATATATGAAGAACTGATCAAGGGGAAAAACCCAAAGATGAAATTTTATTTAAGGGCAGGAGAAAGTTTTATGAACATTGGAAATTACAAGAAAGCTGAACTTTATTATTCCAAAGCCTATGAAAATCAAGGAATGACTGATAAAGATCTTTATAATTATTTCCAGGCCCTCAGGTATAATGGTAAATACGACAAAGCCCATGAAGTTCTGGGAAAAATTAATATTAATGAATATAAAAATATCCGTGAAGCATATAAAAAGCAATTAGATTACCAGGCCAAGCTCAAAAAAGATTCCTCATTTAAAAAAATAATTCCCGTCAATGAAGTTAATACAGAAGAAAGTGAATTCAGCCCATATGTAGTGGGAAATGAAGTATATTTTGCTTCTTCAAGGAGAAACACAGGCTTAACCAAACGCAGATACGGTTGGGACAATTCTTATTTCCTTGATGTATATCGCGGTTTTTTGGAAGGAAATCAAATCAAAAATGCCTCTCGTGTCGGGGAAGGAATAAAAACACCTTATCATGAAGGTCCGGTATTTATTACTAAGGATAATAAAACCATGTTTATTACAAGAAACAACTATTACAAAAAGAAATTGAAGAAAGGTTCTGATAATGAAGTAAACTTAAAAATATTTTACAGAACACTTGAAAACGACAAGTGGTCTGATTGGAAAGAATTTCCTTATAATTCCGATGACTATTCTTGTGGACATCCTACCTTAACTGATGATGGAAAAACGATGTACTTCGTTTCGGATATGCCCGGTTCGATAGGCCAAACCGATATTTGGAAGACTAATTTTGAAAACGGCAACTGGACTAAACCTGAAAACCTCGGTCAGGCAATTAACTCTGAAGGGCGGGAGCTATTCCCCATGCTTTTTGAAAACGAAGTGTTATTTTTTGCCAGTGATGGGAAAGTTGGGCTTGGCGGCTTAGATATTTTTTATGCGGTCCCGGGCACAGATGCTTTTTTTGAACCCCAAAATCTTGGATATCCGATTAATACCTCTTATGATGATTTCGGGCTTTTTGCAAAAGACATGAAATCAGGATTCTTAAGTTCAAACAGGCCCGGAGGAAAAGGAAAAGATGATATTTATTATTTTGTATCAGAAAAACCCATCATCAATATCGGTATAAATATCATTGTCCGTGATAAAAAATCTAAAGAAGCTCTTCCAGGGGCAGATGTTTCGTTGGTTGACGAAAGCGGTAAAGTAGTTGAAAAAGCCAAAACAGGTCAATACGGAGAAGTGAAATTTTCGCTTGTTCCAGGCAAAAAGTACAAAGTAATTTCCACTAAACAAACTTATAAAGATGCGGAAGAAGCACTCACAGATGCCGAAACAACTGGTAACTCCAAAAAAGAAATTTTCATGGAGAAAAAGCAAATCGGCTTGCTTTGTATTGTAGCCGATGCCGACGACCTAAAACCCATTGAAGGCGTCTCGGTTACTATAACCGATGCTTTCAATAAAAACAATGTTCTTAAATTCGTTACCAATAAAGATGGTGATTTTAGGCATATTTACGAAGACAAAAAAGTTGGTGATGAATTGTCTTTAATCGTAAAATTGGAAAAAGAGGGATATATCACCAAGGTTCAACCTGTTGACATAACCATTGTCAAAGAAGGTTTTATCCTTTTACACGAATATATGAACACCAAAATGTACAAGGCAAAAGTGGGTACCGATATTGGTAAGATTATCGACTTAAAGCCTATTTACTTTGACCTTGGAAAATGGAACATCCGCCCTGATGCTGCCGTTGAGTTGGATAAAATTGTTCAGGTAATGAAGGATAATCCATATATGGTAATTGAACTAGGTTCCCACACCGACTGTCGTGGAAGTGCCGCAAGTAATCTTTCCCTCTCTGATAAACGTGCCAAATCCAGCGCAGCATACATTGTGAGTAGAGGTATCGATAAAACCCGCATCTACGGTAAAGGATACGGAGAGTCGAAATTGGTTAACAGTTGTGCATGTGAGGGCGCCCAAAAATCTACATGTTCGGAGGAAGAACATGCCCAAAACCGTCGTACGGAGTTCCGTATTGTAAAGTTGACAAAATAATATTTAAGATCGTATGTTTTAATTTCTTCAAAAACCCGCAAAATTGCGGGTTTTTTTGTTAATAATTTTTTTTTACTGAATCTGTTATACACAACATTTTTATCATATTTGCTAATTATGAAAAAAATCTTGCTGGCATTCATTTTTCTGGGGGCATCTTGTGTCCCCCATAGGATACTTGAAGAAACAAAAACTAAATTAAACCATTGCGAAACAGAACTGGCGCAAACAAAAAAGGCTGCTCAGGAAAATGAAAGTAAAATTGCAGAAATGAAGGAACAAATGATTAAGGACCAAAAGGCATTGGAGGGATTAAGAAGAGATACGGGGATCATTGGCAGTAACTATCGCAACCTTACTGCAAAATATGACAAACTTAACCTCCTGAATGAACAGTTGATGGATAAGCTGAATAAACTTTTGGCCGGATCCGAGAAAGACAATGCCAAACTTAGCGCCGACCTTCAAAGTACCATGGAGCAATTGCTGAAAAAACAAGATGAACTGAAATTGCTGGAAGCCAAATTGAACCAACAGAAAAAAGATTTGGACGACCTTAATGCTCAACTCAAACAACGCGAAGCCCGCGTGAATGAACTAGAACAAATATTAAAGCAAAAAGATAAAGCAGTCCAGGACCTGAGAAAAAAACTTCAGGATGCATTATATAACTTTGAAAACAAAGGGCTAACCATCCAACAAAAGAACGGAAAAGTGTATGTGAGTATGGAAGAAAACCTCCTTTTTGCCAGTGGTAAAACCGACGTGAACGAAAAAGGGATTGAAGCCCTTTCCAAACTGGCCAAAGTGCTGGAAGATAATCCCGACATCAACATTATGGTGGAAGGCCACACCGATAATGTACCTATGAAAGGGACCGGAGAAATAAAAGACAATTGGGACCTCAGTGTTATGCGCGCTACAAGCGTAACAAAAATCATCCTCTCGAAAGGCAAAATTGATTCCAAAAGGATCATTGCAGCTGGAAGGGGCGAACATTTTCCTTTGGATCCTGCCAACACTCCTGAAGCCAGGAGAAAAAACAGAAGAACGGAAATTATCCTTACACCTAAACTTGATGAAATTTTTAAAGTTTTAGAAACTAATTAGTATATTCGAATCATTTTAAATTAACCAATGGGATTACTTAAAGAGTTCAAAGAGTTTGCCATGCGAGGCAATGTTATCGACCTCGGTGTGGGGGTAGTTATCGGTGGAGCCTTTGGGAAAATTGTTTCATCTTTGGTAGATGATGTCATTACTCCTGCCATTTTAACGCCTGCTCTGAAGGCAGCAAGCCTTACCAACCTTTCTGAATTAACCATTCCCGGAACTGCCATTAAATATGGGAATTTTTTATCCAATATTATCACTTTCATTATCATAGCTTTTGCACTGTTTGTACTTTTGAAATCCGTTAATAAGGCGATGAAAAAGAAAGAAGAAGCTCCCCCCCCTCCCGGGCCTTCACCTGAAGAAAAACTGTTGACTGAAATCAGGGATTTACTCAAAAATAAATAACATACATCAATGAACCTCTCCCCTGAGTTCATCCAAACAGAATTCCTCCGACTAAAAAACATTATGGATGAACTCAGGGCCAAGTGCCCATGGGACAAAGAACAAACCTTTGATTCCGTCCGGCATCTTACAATTGAAGAAACTCATGAACTAAGCGAGGCCATACTTAAGCAAAATCCCGATGAGATAAAAAAAGAGTTAGGCGATCTGCTGCTACATGTGGTGTTCTATTCCAAAATGGCGGAGGAAAAAGGCTGGTTCAGTTTGGGTGACGTCATTCACGCCATTTGTGAAAAACTTATCCGAAGACATCCGCATATTTACGGAAATGTGAAAGCCGATGACCCTGATGCCGTGAAATCCAACTGGGAACAAATCAAACAAAACGAAAACAAAGAAAACCGGTCGGTTCTGGACGGGGTGCCCTCAGGATTGCCATCCTTAATCAAATCTTATCGTATACAGGAAAAAGCCTCAGCCGTTGGGTTCGACTGGGACAAACCCGAACAAGTATTGGATAAAGTGAAAGAAGAATTGGAAGAATTTGAAAAAGAACGCCGTTCGGGAACCAAAGAAAAAGCAAAGGAAGAGTTTGGCGATGTACTTTTTGCACTGGTGAATTATGCCCGACTTTTGAGTATTAATCCCGATGATGCCTTGGAAAAAACTAATCGTAAATTCATTAAACGATTCCAATATCTTGAAAATAAATCAAAAACCATCAATAAGACACTTAAAGAAATGACTTTAGACGAAATGAATGCCATTTGGGAAGAAGCCAAATTTTTGGAATGAAAATTTTTAAAGAAAAAATATTACTCTTATCCACAACAATCCTGCTGATTGCTTTGGCATTTTTAATTTTAAACACAGCCAATCCCATTCAATTCCATCGTACCATTAACAGTTGGGTGGGAAAATCCCAAGGACTGGATAATTTTTTTTATTATATCGATAAATTAGGTGAAGGAGCTATGGCACTGGTGGTATTGGCGATTCTGCTTTTTATGCGTTTTTCATATTTTTTAATTCCCGCACTGGCACTTTTGTTTTCTTCCATAACAGTTAATGTTTTAAAATACTGGTTTTTCCCCGATGCTCCGCGTCCCTGGTATATTTTCCAATGGATATTGCACGAGCCCCTAAAAACCGTTCATGATACTGAGTTAATGATTCTGAGGAGTTTTCCCAGCGGGCATGCGGCACAATGCTTTGCCTTGTTTTTTTCCTTTTCATTAATTGCAAAAAACAAGGTCGTTTCTTTATTCTGGCTATTGTTGGCTTGTCTGGGTGCATTCAGCAGGGTATATCTCTCCCAGCATTGGTGGAAGGATATTACGGCCGGGGCATGTATAGGAATTTTTTTTTCAATTTTGGCATGGATGCTTTACCAATTTAAGAAAACCTCCCTCCCCTGGATAGAAAAAAGTGTGCTAGACTTTATCATGAAAAGAAAATGACCAGGCATCCTTTTACATACCTATCGATACTATTGGCTTTTATATTATTTCTTGTTGGTAACGGCAATCTGCATTTATTCGACTGGGATGAAATTAATTTCGCGTCCTGTGCACGTGAAATGCTGATTACCGGAAATTTTGCTTTCCCCACCATCGCCTTTCAACCATTTTACGAAAAACCTCCATTGTTTTTCTGGTTGCAATCAATATGCATGCGTGTTTTTGGTATTAACGAATTCTCGGCGCGGATGCCTAATGCATTTGCAGGCTTATTAACGTTACTCTTGCTTTTTCATTACGGTAAAAAATATTTTTTTAATCAAAAAGGTTTTATTTGGCCAATGATGTTTGGCGCCGGAGTACTACCGTTTCTTTATTTCAAATCGGGGATCATCGATCCTTGGTTTAATTTGTTCATGTTTCTATCGATAATAGAGTATTATTTATATATAAAAAAGAAGAAGCTGCTTCATTTTATATCATCATCCCTTTTTCTTTCTTTTGCAGTTCTTACAAAAGGCCCTGTAGCCATATTGATAGTTTCATTTACAGTTATGGCTACTGAATTTTATGTCTACGGAAACATTGTGCTTTCTGTCCTTAATGCCGTCAAACATCTTTTTCCGGCATTATCAATCATTGGAATTTACATAATAATATTATGGAAATCGGGGAATGGAAAATTCTTAAAGGAATTTATTTCCTATCAGGTGCGCCTTTTTTCTCAGGAAGACAGTGGTCACGGAGGTCCTTTCTGGTATCATATTCCCATATTGTGGTTAGGATGTTTTCCGGCAAGCATTTTGGCTGTTCCCCGGATTTATCACTTAAATAAATCCGATAACCGAATTTTTAGTTTTATGATGGCCGTTTCCTTAATTTGGGTGTTATTTATTTTCTCTGTCGTGAAAACCAAAATTGTCCACTATTCTTCCTTTTGTTATTATTCTATTTCCTTCCTGGCCACCGACTATATATGTTCTAATTTGGCTCATGGTAAACCGGTTCCAAACATTATCAGGTTTTTTCTAATTCTGACATCACTATTAATCCTGACGAGCATTAATTCCGCTTATCTTATAAAGGTTTTTCTAAACCGTTATTCATATTTAATTAAAGATGACATTATCTTAAGTAACATGCATTTTCTTGGTTCAGATAACTATATCATGTTTTCGATTTCCCTGTTTTTTTCGCTTGCATTTTTGGCATGCTTGTTAATAATAAAAACAAATTGGAGTGTTGTTTTAATATCAGGGATTTCTATTGTTTTGATTTTTTTTACTTCATTAATATCGAACCTTTACAAAGTTGAAATCCTGAGTCAAAAAGGCTTGATTGAAATTTTTAAGATCATCCATAAATTTGATGCCTACACCGAAACTGCTAACTTTAAGAGCTATGCGTATTTTTTTTACGGAGAACGCCTGCCCGTGCATTATTCAAGACAAGAAATCAAAATTCCGCTGTCCGAAATTCGTGATGAATTCCCTACTTTTAATAGCAAATACCATCATATACTTATAAACAGCCGATTATCAAAACCTGTAATTTTGGTTTATAAAGGATATCAACCAGATGTTTTCAAAGAATATTACTCGAATTTTAAAGCATTGAGAACCAAATTCGGTTACTCCATACTGCTCAAACTGCCTGAAAACTGACAAAAAGTCAAAAATATTCCGATTGGCATATTTTGTGTATCTTTAATGAATTTGATTATGGAGCGAGATTGGAATGTTTTTGGCGATCCATTAGGAGAAATTGAAGCAGAAATTGACATTATACCCCTGCATAATGCGGGTGATGAAGAACGTTTTGAGAAAGAAAGGATTCCCGACGTATTGCCCATCTTACCGCTCAGGAATATGGTGCTTTATCCCGGTGTGGTGTTACCTATTACTGTGGGGCGTGATAAATCCATTAACCTGATTCGTGAAGCCAATCAAGGTACTAAAATCATCGGTGTAGTTGCACAAAGAAAAGATTCCGTGGAAGATCCCCTTATGGAAGATTTATACCTCACCGGAACCGTGGCTCAGATTATCCGCGTGCTTAAAATGCCCGACGGAAGCACCAACATTATCATTCAGGGCAAAAGAAGATTTCGCATCTCGGAAATCATTCAGACATCCCCCTATCTGAAAGCAAAAGTAGAATTTGTTTCAGACCTCAGGCCTCCTAAAGACGATAAGGAATTCGAGGCTATCCTGTCTTCCATCAAGGAAGTGTCGGCCGAGATCATTAAAAAATCTCCGCACATCCCCAGCGATGCCATCATTGCTCTGAACAACATGGAAGGTAGAAGCTTTATTGTGAATTTCGTGGCATCCAACCTGAATTGTTCATTGGAACAAAAACAGGAACTTTTGGAAATTTCCAACCTTAAAGAACGCTCGCTTAAGCTCCTTGAACTTCTCAATAAAGAACTCCAATTGCTGGAAATCAAGAATGAAATTCAAAACAAAACCCGGCAGGACATCGACAAACAACAACGTGAATATTTCCTGAACCAGCAAATGAAGGCTATTCAGGAAGAACTGGGCGGAAGTGCGTTTGAACAAGAAATTAAAGAGTTCAAGGAAAAAGCCCAAAAAATGAATTGGCCCGATCATGCAAAAACAGCCTTTGAAAAAAATATTCAAAAGCTTGAACGCATGAATCCGAATGCGGCAGAGTATTCAATTCAAACAAATTATATTGAATTGCTTTTAGAGCTACCATGGAACAATATCACCGAAGATAACTTAGACCTTGACCGCGCCCGAAAAATTTTGGATGAAGACCACTTCGGATTAGAAAAAGTAAAAGACAGAATCATTGAATATTTGGCCGTTCTTAAATTGAAAAAAAGTTTAAAAGGCTCCATCCTGTGTTTGTGTGGTCCACCGGGAGTTGGAAAAACTTCCTTGGGCAAAAGCATTGCCAGGGCCTTGGGAAGAAAATACGTCAGGATGAGTTTGGGTGGATTGAAAGATGAATCAGAAATCAGAGGGCACAGGAAGACATACATAGGTGCCATGCCTGGCAGGATTATTTCTAACCTGAAAAAAGCCGAATCTTCCAATCCTGTATTTGTACTCGATGAAATCGACAAAATCGGTAACGATTTTCATGGAGATCCTTCTTCTGCCTTATTGGAAGTTCTGGACCCCGAACAAAATACCGCTTTTCATGACAATTTTCTTGAAATTGATTATGACCTGAGCAAAGTAATGTTCATTGCCACCTGTAACCAACTGAATACCATTCAACCTGCCCTTCGCGACAGAATGGAAATCATTGAATTATCGGGCTACACGGTGGAAGAAAAAATGGAAATTGCTAAAAAACATCTCATTCCTAAGATTTGTGAACAAACCGGAATTTCCAAACAGGATTTAAAAATTTCTTCAAAGTTATTAGAACATCTTATTGATAACTATACATCCGAATCGGGTGTGCGAAATCTGGAACGCCAACTTTCCAAACTGGCGCGAGTGGTTGCCGTTTACAAAGCACAGGAAAAAGAACCCCCTGAAATAAACGAGGATTTTATCTTGAAAACTCTTGGCCCTTCCCATGTCAAAGAAAAATACGAAGGAAATGAAATTCCCGGAGTGGTTACCGGCCTTGCCTGGACTCCGACCGGAGGTGAAATCCTATTTGTGGAATCCTCGCATTATGCTTCCAAACAACCCAAACTCACCCTAACTGGAAATTTGGGCGACGTGATGAAGGAAAGTGCCACCATTGCCCTGGAATATTTAAAGCAACATCCGGAAATAATAAGAAAAAATTCTGCTTTTTTTGATGAACATTCTTTTCATGTTCATGTGCCCGAGGGTGCCACTCCGAAAGACGGCCCCAGCGCGGGTATTGCCATGCTAACGGCATTAGCTTCCTCCATTACCGGCAAAAAAGTAAAAAAGGCTCTGGCCATGAGCGGTGAAATCACCCTTAGGGGCAAAGTATTACCGGTGGGCGGAATTAAAGAAAAAATTCTGGCAGCCAAGCGGGCAGGAATTAAAGAAATCATCCTTTCGAAAGAAAACGTAAAAGACGTGAATGAAATACCCCAAAACTATATTAAAGGATTGAAATTCGTGTATGTAGAAAAAATGAACGAGGTATTAAAACATGCTTTGGGAATTTAAATCATATCTTAGTTTTTTAATTTTTTATCTTTTTTGCCAAACAGCGAGAAATGGATATAACGTTTGGGATGTTCTTTAAGGTCACCTAAAAGCAATTTTAAGTTTTCCATGGATTTATTTAAGTTCATATAAAGTGAATCATTTTTAGCCAACTTTCCTAAAGTACCTTTGCCAGAATTAATTCCGGCCAGAAGCAGGTTAAGTTCTCCAAGGGATTTTTCAGCATTGTTTATAGCTTGCTTCAGTTGGCTTTTTGACAAACTATCACTCACTGAGCCCAGGTTGGAAATAATTTGGTTTATTTTCTTTTCGTTTTCGGCAAGATTTCCGGTGATGCGGTTAAGATTGGTAATCAGTTGGGAAATTTTTGCTTTTTCGGATTTTACCAAATCATCCAGATGATATGCCGTTTGTTCCAATGACAGTATGGCTTTACGGATGCTCTCAAAAGATTGAGTCAGGTTTTCCCTGGTCTTTTTGTTCAGCACGGCATTCACAACGGTCATTACCGAGTCGATGCTGCTGATAAGGTTTTCTGCTTTCGCTTGTAAAGGCGCTATTCTTTTATCCACCGACTCCTTGAGCCCTTCCTCTGTCATGGCCGTAAGGGTATCCCCGTCTTTTACCATTTCCAAAGATTCACCGGGAATAATTTCCACGGCTTTGGTCCCCAGGAGGTCGGAACTATAAGCCTTGGCTATGGACCCTTTTGGGATATTAAGGTCTTCCGTCACAATGAAGCGAACCAGCACATAATAATTTCCTTTTTTTTGAATAAGTTTCAGGTCATTCACCTGGCCGATTTTATATCCGTTAATCATCAAAGGGCTGGCCGGTATAAGTCCGTCTATTTTAGGGTAAAGCGCATACAGCGTATGTTTTTTGTTAAAAAGATTAATCCCTTTAAGAAAACTCACTCCCCAAATAAAAAGTGCAATGGCCACTACCATGATGATTCCGATTTTCATTTCACGGCTTACCTTAAAGTTCATGGCCAAAGAATAAAATGTAAATTTAACAAATAAAAAACGAATGCCACCATTCTTATCACTACGAAAAAAGCTAAGCATGGCTGAATTAGGCCGACTGAGTAAAGAAAAGGCAATAAGTACCGAACGATTGCCAATTAGCCTGGTGCTGGATGCCCTGAGAAGTATGAATAACGTTGGGGCTATATTCCGAACGGCTGATGCTTTCCTGGCCGAAAAAATCTGGTTATGTGGCCACACCCCCTGTCCCCCACACCGGGAAATTGAAAAAACGGCCTTGGGAGCCACCGAGTCTGTGCCATGGGAACATGCCGATAATGTGGTGGAGTTAATCAGAAATTTAAAAAATAAAAATATTAAAATTTTTTCTATTGAGCAAACCCTACATAGCACACCTTTGGAAAAACTTCATTCTCATCTTTCAGAGCCATGTGCATTTATTTTGGGTAATGAAGTTTATGGTATCAAGCAGGAGGCCATTGACCTCAGCGATGAAGTATTTGAAATACCACAATTTGGGCATAAGCACTCTTTTAATGTATCGGTTTCGGCCGGAATTGTGTTATGGGAATGGTTCAGATCCCGCAGTCGTCAGAAAAAAAGTATGCTTGAGTAAAAGGGAATTTTGAATGAGTTTATAATAATTGCCTTCCAAAAACCATGAGTTATTTTTGCTGTGTATGAAAAGTAAAAAAATTATTATTCTGTTATTGAGCCACTTGGCTTTTGCGCAAACCGTTTTACCTCCAAAGCCGGCATATCCTTTCAATATAAAACAAATCCATGTAGGCCATAGCTTAACCGACCCGCTTTTCAGCCCATGGCCGGGTATGTATAACGGTGCCGTAGCAGCCGCCAACAGTGTTCAACCCTGGCAATCCTGGGGAACTTTTGTAGGAAAAGCCACCATACCGGGTTCTTGGATTCGCCATCACTGGGACACTTCCCTTACATGGTGCGGACAAACAGCTTCCGTTGCATGTTATGAAACCAACATGCGCCCATTAGATGACATACACCTTTATCGTCTGATGGTAATTACAGAAAACAACTATGGCCCGATAAACCTAAATGCCCATCAATCCTTGCAGCATCTTTCCTACTTTGTTAATCGCAACTGGCAATTCGGCAACAACGGCCAAGGGGCTGCCACTATGCTCTGGACCAATTGGGGAGGACTGGATGGTACTTCTTATTGGCTTAATGGTTTTGGCATCAATCCTTCCAATTCATCCCTTACGCCCACCGGCTGGCGGCAGCAACTCGACAGCATGGAAATACGCTGGCACCAAATGCAGGATTACGCCAATCAGCAAAAACCTACAAATTGCCCGCATGTTTGTATCATTCCCGGCAACCGCATGATGGCAAAGTTCTATGATGACGTTCAAGCCAATCTGGTCCCCGGTGTAACCAACGTTTCACAAATATTTACCGACGGGGTCCATTTGAATAACCGCGGCTCATATCTGGTAACGATGATACATTATGCCTGTGTTTTTAATGCCAACCCCACCGGCCTCAGCAACCAACTGATTACGAATGCCACCGTGACACCGCAGTTTGCGTCTTATGCACAAAACATGGTTTGGAATTTGGTAACTACCTACGGACGCGGTTGCCTTACACATCTGACCGACCTTAAAGTAAACTCGCTAAAGAATGAAGACCTCAGAATCTTCCCAAATCCTGCTTCAAATGAAATATTTATCCTGAACCCTATAGGCATAAGCGAGACAAATCCTGTCATCATTACCGATATGGCCGGAAAAGAAATTATGCGTTCCTCATCGCATCCCTTAAACATAAGCGGGCTGGACAAAGGAGTATATTTTTTACAATTGGGTTCGCTGAAACAAAAATTTGTTAAAGAATAAGAAACCTGATTTTTTTTTAGGAAACTAAACTGTTTTTTACTGAAAATTTAATTTAAAACCGATAACAAAATATTTATTTCCCGCAATTCGATTTACCTTTTGAAGTAAAATCTTCCTTAAAATAATAATAAAAAAAACAAAAACCCAACAAGCCGGATGCTATGGAAAGCAGTCCTGCCGCAAGAACAAGTAAGGAAGTGATGAATGGCAAATCCACATAAATAAAAACCAAAACGAATAGAACACCTAAGACAAACCTGAAAATCCTGTCGGCAAGCCCTACATTGGACTTGAATTTTTCTCTGATGGTTTTTATTACCTGCATGTCCGTTATTTTTTTCTGAAAGATATAACAATCGGAACTCCTTTAAAGTTCCAACGTTCACGTAATTTGTTTTCAAGAAAACGTTTATAACTATCATTCACATATTGCGGAAGGTTACAATAAAAAATAAAAACAGGTTCGCCTTTCACTTTACTCACATACTTCACTTTCACTTCCTTTCCTTTCACAATGGGGTGTGTGAAGGTTTGCATCAGGGGAAGAAAGAAGTCGTTCAGCTCTGATGTTGAAATATTTTGTTTACTTCTTTCCAATGCTTCCTTAGCGGCATCTAATATTTTCAGCAATCGTTGCTTTTCATGCACCGAAACAAAAAACAATTCAAAATCCCGGAAAGGCGCTGTGCGTTCGCGAATGTTTTTTTCCCATTCCAAAGACGTTTTGTTGTCCTTTTGAATCAAATCCCATTTATTCACAGCTATAACTACCGGTTTTCGGTTGTCCAGTATGTATTGAAGGATGGATAAGTCCTGTGCTTCCATACCATGTTCGGCATCCAGCAGCAAAAGGCATACATCAGCACGTTCAATGGCTTTTACTGTTCTGAGCAGGCTGTAAAATTCAATATTTTCTTTTATCCTGCTTTTCTTTCGTAATCCGGCAGTATCTACCAGTATCCATTCATGTCCGAATTTATTAAAATACGAATCTATACTGTCGCGGGTAGTACCTGCCACCGGCGTAACAATGTTTTTTTCTTCACCCAACAAGGTGTTCACCAAAGAAGATTTTCCTGCATTTGGTCTTCCCACAATGGCCAGACGCGGAATTTCTGTATCCGCATCCAATGGGTCGGGCGGCATCAGATCCGTCAGGGCATCCAACAATTCTCCGGTACCTGAACCGTTGATGGCAGATATGGGAAATATGCGATCAAATCCTAACTCATAAAATATTGCAGCATAATTCGATTGTAAGGGTGAATCGCATTTATTTACAATTAAAAAAACGGGTTTTCCGTACTTACGAACAAGTCGAGCCATGATTTTATCATCCTCGGTAATCCCGTCGTTTAAATCTGTAAGAAAAAAAATATAATCACATTCTTCCAATGCAATTTTAACATGCGCAGAAATATGCGGCTGAAAATCATCGTTGTTGTTTTCCAAATATCCACCGGTATCAACCACAATAAACTTTTTACCTTTCCATTCGGATTGACCGTAAATGCGATCACGCGTTACTCCCGGTGTGGAATCCACAATGGAAAGCTTCTCACCAATCAGGCGATTGAAAAAAGTGGACTTTCCTACATTTGGCCTGCCTACAATGGCTACCAGGTTTTTCATTATCGGCGCAAAATTAGAATAATTGCCTTAAAAGTATTATATTTGTTATGATGAACCTGGCGAGGAGACTGAATGGGTTAATTCTGATTTTGCTTCCGCTTTACATTTTCGCCGAATTCAGGAAAGAAAAAATTCCGCTGGATAAAAAAGGTGTTTGCTTTACCGAAAACAAAGGGCAATGGAGCGACCCATTTTTTTTTAAATGCAAAGTCCCCTCAGGCAACTTATTTGTGGAAAAGAACTCTTTGACGTGGTTTTTCTATGAAGCACACAAACTGGCCAAAATGCACGGAAAGCCGGTAAATCCGGAGGAATTGATGCCCATCAAAGGCCATGCCTTCAGAGTTCGATTTGAGGGTGCTTCCTCAACTTCGCATATTTATGGAACAGAAAGCTTTCCTTTCTATGAAAACTTTTTCATAGGTAACGATCCCAAACGATGGAAATCAGGTGTGCTTTCCTATAAAAGAGTGGTGTTCGAAAACCTGTACGATGGTATCGATCTGGAATTGCTAACCAATAATGTTGAAATCAAATATAATTTCCGTATACGAAAAGGGGTTGATTACCGGAAAATTCAAATGTTGTATGAAGGGGCGGATGATGTCAGAACCGAAAATAATGAGCTTGTCATTCAAACATCGGTTGGCATGCTTAAAGAGAAAAAGCCCGTGGCGCTGCAAATCATTAACGGCATAAGAAAAGAAATTCCCTGCCGTTATGCAGTGAAAGGAAAAAAAGTTTTTTTTGAATTGCTTGCTTCTTATGACCCCGACTACGATTTGTATATCGACCCCCTGCTGGTGTTCTCGGCTCAAATTGGTTCCTCGGCCGACAACTTTGGCATGACGGCCACTTATGACATGGCCGGTAACCTTTACAGCGGCGGCATGGTTTACAATGCCGGATATCCTACAACTATGGGCGCATACGACAACACCTTCAACAGTTCCGTCGGATATGGCCAAACCGATTTGTTTATTACCAAATACAATGCCGTAGGTAATAGTCTTATCTATTCCACTTACATAGGAGGAAGCGGTAATGAAGCCATTTGCAGCATCGTGGTTACGCCCAACAATGAACTTTGCGCGTTGGCAGTTACCTCTTCGGCAAATTTTCCCATTACCCCCGGTGCTGCTTTTCCAACCTTTAAAGGGGGCTCCAGCATCGGGTATATTTCCAATGGAATTCTGTTCTGCGGCGGCACCGACATTGTTTTGTTTAAGTTCAATGCTTCAGGATCTGTCCTTGCCGGTAGCACTTTTTTTGGTGGAACGGCTAACGATGGCATTAATAATCTGACCAATACTTTTCTCACCCCAGTCGGTGGAGGTTCATGTATGAACCCCGTACCAACCACCGGTTACGACAGCCTGCAACTCAATTACGGAGACCAATTCAGAGGTGAAATCCAATTGGATAAATTCAACAACATCTACATTGCCTCCTCGACCCGTTCTTCAGACCTTCCCATCGTAAGCGGATTTGATAACACCTATAATGGCGGACAAGATGCTTTGGTTGCAAAATTTAATCCTTCCTTGACCCAGCTTATTTTCAGTTCTTATCTGGGCGGCTCAAACAATGATGTGGGCAACGGAATTTTTGTCAATCAAAATCAGGAAGTTTATGTGGCCGGCGGCACATGCAGTTCCAACTTTCCTGTTTTTAACGGTTATCAAACCACCTATCAAGGGGGAAAATGTGACGGTTATGTAGTCAAAATATCTTCGAACGGTTCCATGCTTTTGAATGGTACTTTTATTGGCACTAATCAATACGATAATGCTTTTTTTGTTACCGGTGATAAATATAATCGCATCTATGCTTACGGCCAATCGCTCGGAAATTTACCCGTTCAGGCGGCCCCAACATCCACAAGCGGTATTTTCAATGTTCCCGGAACTCATCAGTTCATTCAGGCCTATAATCAAAACCTTACTTCGTTATGGTTTTCAACGGTTTTCGGTCATAAAACTAACGGTGTAGATATTTCTCCATCTGCCTTTGCCGTAGATAAATGCTTGAACATTTATTTATCCGGTTGGGGAGGAGGATTGGTTACCAATACGGTAGCCATGACAAACATGCCAATATTGAATGCTTTACCCAACCACTCCACCACTACAGGTTACGATTTTTACATGATGGCCCTCGATTCGAATGCTGCGTCATTGAAGTTTGGTTCATATTATGGCGGCCCTCAAAGTCAGGAACATGTGGACGGCGGCACATCCAGATTCGATCCGCGCGGGGTTATTTATCAATCGGTATGCGCCGGATGCGGTGCATACGATGATTTTCCCATAAGCCCTGGAGCCTGGCCTTGCGGCTTCATTACTCCTTGCCCTCCCGGGCCCAATCTTTCAACCAATTGCAACAATGGTGTTTTTAAAGTAGACTTCCAACTTCAGGTGGCGGTGGCTGCCATCTTATCCAACACTTTTCAGGGTTGTGCTCCTCTTACTGTGAGTTTTACTAACGCAGTAAGCTCCCCCACCTTTGTTTGGTACTTTGGTAACGGCCAGACCAATTCTGTAAATCCAAACCCTGTTGTTACATACACGGCTCCCGGTACCTATACGGTGGCTCTTACCGTTATTAATCCCACCACCTGCAATGTAAAAGACAGTACCTACATTGAAATTACAGTTCTGCCTAAGCCAAATGCATCTTTTATGATGAATTACACTCCATGCGTTAATCCTGCTGTCGTTCAGTTTTCCAATAATTCCACCGGTCCACCACCATTATCTTACTCATGGAATTTCGGCGACGGTTCGCCTACCTCTACCCTTACCAATCCTTCTCATACATACACCGCAAATGGCGTATATACTGTTCAACTTACCACTACGCATACCAATGGATGTGCTTCCACACTATCCCAAACTTTGCATGTTTTTTCACCCACGGTGTCGGCTGCCGGGGGTACGGCTTGTGCC
>JAOAHO010000010.1:27750-33631 GCA_026415195.1 Bacteroidia bacterium
CTATAGTGTTATCTGCAAGCGGAGGAAATTCCTACACCTGGCAACCTTCAACCGACCTGAGTTCGCCCAATGGAGCCACCACAACCATCAATAATCCACAAGCAACAACGATTTACACAGTTACCATCCTGAGCCAAAGTTTGAATCAACAGTGTATTTTCAACCAAACTGTCCTTGCGGTTGTACACCCCACCCCCACGGCTGATTTTTCCTATTCCATCCATCCTTGCGGCGGCTATGTAAATTTTACGAACCTTTCAACACCTAGCAATGCATCAACACAATGGACCCTAAACTCCAACCAAACTACTACCGTAACAAATCCATGGCATTTTTATCCAAACGGAGGGAACTACTCCATTACACTTCTGGTGACAAATTCTTTCGGCTGTTCTCATCAAACTGTCCAAACCATTTCTGTTCCTGCCCCACCGCCTGTATCGGTGTCGCCGGCTACCGTCATTTGTGCCGGAAAAAACCAGGCACAACTTCAGGCTAGCGGCGGGAGCTACTATTTGTGGTACCCCCCGGTCGGTTTGAGCAGTGCCACGGTTTCTAATCCGGTAGCCAACCCTTCCGTTTCCACGAACTATTCCGTCGACATCACAGTGATTCAGGGAAGCCAAACGTGTGTGTTCACTTTGACTACTTCCGTCTTAGTGGATGTGCTATCGAGCACCACGCCTTCAGCTATCGCCCAACCCCCGGTAATCGTAGGCGGTGATGCTTCTACATTAATCTATCTTGGCGATCCCGGTGCAACCGTATATTGGTATCCTTCCCAATTTGTTACACCAAATTCCGGTTATACCGTTAGCGCTTCGCCACCCGTTACTACCGAATTTTCGGTTGTGCTTACCAAAGGGGTCTGTACACAAACTATCAAGGTACTTGTGGAAGTGCTTCCCAAGGGCTGTGAAGAAGGGGCAAGTTTTGTACCGAATACCTTTTCACCGAATGGTGATGGAATTAATGACGTGCTCTATGTGCGCGGAATAAAAATGGAAAGCATTTATTTTGCCGTATATAACCGTTGGGGCGAAAAGGTTTTCGAAACCTACGACAAATCAAAAGGTTGGGACGGAAATTATAAAGGCAGGCCCGCCGATAATGGAGTTTTCGGTTGGTATTTAAAAGTAAAATGCTATGACGGGCAAGAACACTTTAAAAAAGGGAATGTTACTTTAGTTCGTTAAAAAAATTTTAACTTATGGAAAAAAAAAGAATTGACTTGGCTCTCCAGGGTGGCGGATCGCATGGTGCATTTACCTGGGGCGTAATCGATCGACTTTTGGATGATGATCGGATCCAAATAGACGGCATTTGCGGTACCAGTGCCGGAGCCATGAACGGAGTAGTCACCTCATACGGACTGATGAAAGGCGGAACAAAATTGGCCAAGCATTTGTTGGTTAAATTATGGTTTAAAATTTCGGAAGCCGGTAAGTTTTCCCCACTACAACCTACACTTCTCGACAAAATGGTCAGTAAAGGGAACATGGATTTTTCTCCGGGTTATAAGTTGTTCAGCTTAACCACCGAAACTCTTTCCCCTGCTCAGTTTAATCCGTTTGGTTTTAATCCTTTAGAAAAGATATTGAATTCATTGATTGACTTCGACGAATTACATAAATTACAGCCTCCACGCCTGTTTGTATGCGCTACTAACGTTCTGACCTGTGAACCCAAAGTGTTCGGGCCCGATGAAATAACATTGAAAAGTATCCTGGCTTCTGCATGCCTTCCTTATATGTATCATGCCGTGGAAATCAACGGGGAATATTTTTGGGACGGAGGATTTATGGGAAATCCGCCATTATGGCCCCTTATTGAGCACACCGAAAACACCGATGATATTTTACTGATTCAAATCAATCCCATACGTATTCATAAAGTGCCCCAAACCGTAGAGGAAATTAAAGACCGCATCAATGAAATCAGCTTTAATTCTTCCCTGATTCATGAATTAAAATACATCAAACTCAAGCAGGAAGTGCTGAAAAAAAATAACATTAAAAACCACGCATTTCATGAAATCAGGATACACAACATCAAATCGGAAAATTATCTGAATGATCTGAATTTATCGAGCAAATTGAATACCTCGTGGGATTTTTTAATGCACCTGAAAGAGCAGGGCTATAAAGCTTGCCAGGATTGGTTAGACAAGAACTTCGACCGCCTGGGAAAGGAATGGACGCTGGAATTATAACCCCCCCGTCGACGCTCCTGCAGCTTTAATTTTTTTTCCTTTACTGCCGATTAACCCACTTCGCGATGCCAACCCTTCATACTCTTTGAATATTTTTTTTCTTATTTCATTAACGTCGGCTGGGACGATGGGGATATCGGGGCGGGGTGCGTCAATCCAGTTCTTAATGGCTTCCAGTTGTTCCATGCCGAAGTTTTTCAGGACCGGGATTCCCATTTTCATCAAGGCCAGCGCATTACATTGTTGTTCAAACTGCCCTTTTACCGGAATGACCATCAGTTTTTTTCCCAGGAAAAGGGCTTCTGCCGGCGTCTCGAATCCGGCATTGGTAATGACTCCCATGGCATCTTTAATTTTTTCCGTGAAGCCCTCTTCCGACAATGGAAATATTTCTGTGTTTTTATATGATTGGTTTTTTTTGGCATATTTTGAAAAAACACAAAAGTGATATTTGGGAATGTATTGCAAAACTTCCGCGATAAGGTCTTCATGAATGGCCGGTAAATACACCACCACATAATTTTTGCATTTCGGCTTCAGGTCCCTGATTTTTTGCCGGATGATCGGGGTATAAATATTCGGGTGATACGGAGCGAAATGCACTCCGATATTGGCAAGGGCTGGGACGAAATTTTTGAGCACCCATTTGCCCGGATCGAAAGCTGACTTTGGCATGGGCGTTTCGCGGTAGGCAAAGCTGGCCTGGTGTCCAAATCCGACCACCGGAACTTTTTTTCTTTTAGCCGACCATGCCGAAATGGGTTCAAAATCGGTTACCACCAAATCATAATCAGTAACGGGAAGGTTGCGAATGTCCGATAACACCTGACTCAGTTCCATGTTTTTGAAACTTGAAATATAATCTATGCCTCCGCTTTTGTTCATAATGAAGGTGAACCCTTTAAGGTCGTATTTTACTTCAAACGGCAATGTCAACTCATAATTCTTTCCGCTCACCAATACATCCACATCAGCATACTCCTTCAAAAGGGGTACCATTTCCATGGCTTTAGTAATATGCCCGTTACCGGTGCCTTGTACGCCGTACAATATTTTCATTTTACTCAGGAATTTGCAGCCGGCCTTAAGATGGCCAGGGTTATTTCTTCGGTAAATACGGTAAAGGATTTTTGCTTAATCAGGGTTAACGGAAGGTTTTTGTCCACTTTGGCATTCAATGGATGGCGATAGATGGTCCACTCACCATGATGATATTCAAGTGCTGTAAGATTTTCAATCCAGTCGCCGGAATTCAGATAGGTTACCGAACCGTTTTTGTTCGAAAGGGTTTTCATCTGGGGCTGATGAATATGCCCGCACACCACATAATCATATCCTTTCATGATGGCAAGGTCGGCAGCCACCTGTTCAAAGGATGAAATATACTGGACTGCTTTTTTAACACTGTCTTTTATTTTTTTACTTAAAGAATATTTTTCTTTTCCAAGTTTTTCCAAAATAAAGTTAATGCCTCTGTTAAGCAGGATCAGGATATCGTATCCTATGGAACCCAATCGGGCCAGCCATTTGGCGTGATTAATCGAGACATCGAAAACATCCCCATGGAAAATCCATGCTTTTTTGCCGTCCAGTTCAAGGACAAGCTTGTCGGCCAATTTAAAATTCCCGATTTCAAAATCAGAAAATTTCCTCAGTGCATCATCATGATTTCCTGTAAGGTAATATACCTTGGTTCCTTTGTGGATAAAATCCATAATTTTTTTCAGCACGGCCGAATGGGAAGCCGGCCAGTAACGCTTGGAAAATTGCCAGATGTCGATGATGTCTCCGTTCAGCACCAGTACACCGGGCTGGATGGTGTTCAGATAAGACAACAATTCTCCTGCGTGGCAGCCAAATGTGCCCAGGTGAATGTCGCTGATGACCACCAAATCCACTTCCCTCAACATGAAAAAAATTTTTAAATGCAATTTTCATTTTTTTGGATTTCTTTAACTAAAAATCAAAATGAATGAAATGTTATGTTTTTTTTTGTAAATGGTTAATATCAACAGTTTTTTCATAACAATTTGTTTAAAATGAACTCCTGATGTGTTTCAAATCACCGACAATTACGCCATTTTTTCTAATTTTGTATCAAGCAACCATGAGCAAGCCACAACAAGGAGTATATTGCTTTTTATGCGGTAAAAGCAAGCATGAGGTTAGTATGCTGATTGCGGGCTTGTATGGCCACGTTTGCGATACCTGTGTGGGCCAGGCCTATCAAATTATATCCGAAACTTCCCTTTCACCCTCGCAAAAGTCATTCAAAAAATCCAAAACACCGGTATTAAAGCCCCATGAAATCAAATCGAAATTAGATGAATACATCATCGGACAGGAAGAAGCCAAAAAAACCCTGAGTGTTGCTGTTTATAATCACTATAAAAGAATTTTAGGAAAAACAGCGCAGGGTTCCAAAGAAAAAGATATCGAAATTGAAAAATCGAACATTTTGCTGATAGGCGAAACAGGTACCGGAAAAACTTTAATGGCCCGTACCATTGCCAAATTACTCGATGTCCCCTTTTGTATTGCCGATGCCACCGTGTTTACCGAAGCCGGTTATGTGGGCGAAGATGTGGAAAGCATCCTGACGCGCCTGCTTCAGGCCTGCGATTATAGGGTGGAAGAAGCGGAAAAGGGTATTGTGTTCATCGATGAAATAGACAAGATTGCGCGAAAATCCGACAACCCCAGCATCACCCGCGATGTGAGCGGGGAAGGCGTGCAACAGGGCCTGCTGAAGCTGCTGGAAGGCAGCGTGGTGAACGTACCGCCCCAGGGTGGAAGAAAACACCCGGAACAAAAAATGATACAAATAGATACCAAAAATATTCTTTTTATTTGCGGAGGAGCTTTTGAAGGACTGGATAAAATTATCAGTAGGAGGTTAGATGCCCGGGCTATTGGGTTTGTATCTTCCGAAAAGCGCGAGCGTTTGCTGCGTTCCAACCCTTTAGCACATGTGGTTCCGCAGGATATTAAAACCTTCGGGCTTATTCCTGAACTCATCGGGCGGCTGCCGATCATTACCTACACCGACCCCCTCGACCGCGATACTCTTAAAAGAATACTTACAGAACCCAAAAATGCCCTTATCAAACAATATCAATATCTTTTGGAACTGGACGGTTATCGCCTGGTATTCACCGATGATGCGTTGGATGCCATTGTGGATAAAGCTTTAGAATATAAGCTTGGAGCAAGGGGACTTAGAAGCATTTGCGAAAAGGTGATGAAGGAAATCATGTTCGATGCCCCATCCAAAGCAGCATCGGAAAAGAAAATTGTCATTACCGCCACACATGTAGCCGAAAAAATCAAGGGTTCATTCTTCAGCGACGATGCTGAAAAAAAGAAAGTGGCCTGAAGCCATTCTCAATTTCCTGCCAATTGTTCAGCGCTGACACCAGTGGTTGAATATCCTCCGTCGTGATACAGATTTTGCATGGTCACCTTACGAGTCAGGTCGCTGAAAAGGGTGATGCAATAATCGGCACATTCTTCGGCAGTGGCATTACCAAGGGGGCTTTGCTTATCGGCATAATTGAAAAAATCTTCAACGACATTAAAAAGGTTAAAATTAATTGGCGTGCAATCTTGTTGGATACGCTCAAGAAAGAAATTGCTCGGAAAGACTGGGCAAAACAGTCTAGGCGGTTC
>JAOAHO010000011.1 GCA_026415195.1 Bacteroidia bacterium
AGATGTGTATAAGAGACAGCTTTTCTGAATTTACCGTAATGATAACCGAAACTGCGGGCGATGCTTTCCAGCATGGCTTTGATGTCGGCCATGTCGGTGTAGAACGGATAGGTACGTTGGGCGGCAATGTAGGAAAGGGCCACCACCGATCCCCATTCGTTCAGGGCATCCATCCTGTAGGCGACGGAAAGCAATTTGTGGAACGATAAGGCAGAAATATCAATTCCTTTCTGATAAAATTCATAGTTCAGCTCGGTGTAAGGGATATTCTTACGAATGTTTACGCTCATGGCAATGGAATGTAGAAGAAAATCCACTTTTCCTCCGAAGAATTCCATGCTTTCCTTATATAAGTTTTCAATCTCCTGCACATTGGTAGCATCGGCCGGGATAACTTTTGTTTTTAATTCTTCTGCCAGTTGGTGTATTTTTCCCATGCGAAGGGCGATGGGTGCATTGGTCAGGATGATTTGCGCGCCTTCTTCGTACGCACGCTTAGCCACTTTCCAGGCAATGGAATTTTCATCCAGCGCACCGGTAATGATGCCTTTTTTTCCTTTCAAAAGTCCGTATGCCATGATTTAGTATTTTTTGCCGAAGATAAGGAAAAAAGGTGATTAGGGTTTAGAAAAAGGAAGTTCAGATTTTTAAACCAATGATGGTAACATCATCCATTTGCTCCTCATTGCCTTTCCATTCTTTAAAGAAGAAGGATAATTTTTCTTTTTGTTCTTCAGGGTGTTCGATTACCGCAATGTCGCATAACAATCCCTTAAATTGTTTAGTCCCGATTTTTTTACCATTTTCTCCTCCGAATTGGTCAGCATAGCCGTCGGTGGTGAGGTAGAGCCATATATTTTCTTTTAGTTCTATGTCTTGCCTGGCGAAGGGTTTAGATTCTTCATATCGCCCGATGGGCTGCTTGTCAGGTTTGATTTCCGTTAACGATTTATCATGATTTACCAAATATAACGATCGGTTGGCTCCGCTGAACTGGATGGCATTTTTTCCTTTTTCTATTCTGATTAAACAAATGTCCATCCCGTCGCGAATGTTGTCTTCGCTTGTGAGTTTTTCAATGACCAGTTCCCGTGTGCGGTTGAGGATTTGATCTGTTTCGGTGAGTTTATCTTCCAATACCGCCTTCGTTAAAGCATTCGAACATACCACACTCACCATGGCCCCCGGCACACCGTGGCCCGTGCAATCGGCTGCAGCCACATAAACATAATTATTTTCATATTCCATCCAGTAGAAATCCCCTGCCACAATCTCTTTGGGCAGATATAACACAAAACTGTCCGGAAGGTGTTCTTTCCAAAATGCACTGGAGGGCAATATGGCATTTTGTATTCTTTTGGCATAATTGATGCTGTCTAAAATATCTTTATTTCTTTGCTCAACCATTTTTTTCTGGTCTTCCACCAACAATTTTTGTTCTTCCACAATTCTCTTTTGTTCTTCAATAATGTTTTTCTGCTTTCTTGTAACATTCAGGCGATTAATAACAAAGCCCAGAAATGCTATCACCAAAACCAGTCCGGATAATACAAATCCTGTAATTATACGTTGTTTTTCCTTTTCTTTTCTTTCCAATTCAAGTTTTTTCTGATGTTCTTTTTCTTTGAGTGCCTGTTCTTTGTCAAAATTATATTGCATCTCTTTCAGAATGGCAGCTTTTTGATTTTCTTCGCTTATCACACTGTCGCGGTATTTGATATGCTTTTTATAATATTCATACGCCAGTTTATAACGCCCCGTCTGGTAACAAAGTTCGGACAAATTCAAATAATCTTCCAATAAGAAATAAATTGCCCCGACTTCCTTGTTTAGCTTTACGGCTTTTTTCATATAGGTTTCGGCGGATGAATATTTTTTTTGTTTCAAATATAATGCCCCAATGTTTCCGAGGTTAATGGCTTGTCCTATTTTGTCTCCTATTTCTTCTTTTATTTTCAATGCCCGTAAATAATGCTCCATGGCCCTGGAATACTTTTCTGCCGCAAGGCGGGTATTCCCTGTACGGGAGGCCGAATCGCCTTGCTGCATATATACAAATCCTATATTCCCCAGATTGTCAGCCTCGCCCATTTTATACCCAACTTCCTCATTTATCTTTAACGCCCGTAAATAATACTCCAGGCCTCTGGAATAATCCCCCTTGCTACAATATACAATCCCTATATTGCGCAGATTGTCAGCCTGACCCATTTTGTCTCCAATTTCTTCTTTTATTTTCAATGCCCGTAAATAATGCTCCATGGCCTTGGAATAATCCTTCAGGTTTGCATAAACATCCCCAATATTGCGTAGATTATCAGATTCGCCCAGCTTATTCCCGATTTCTTCATACATCTTTAACGCCCGGAAATAATACTCCAGGGCCTTGGGATAATCCCCTTGATTATAATATACAATTCCTATATTGCCCAGATTGTCAGCCTGACCTTTTTTGTCTCCTATTTCTTCAAAAATCTTATAGGTACGTAAATAATAATTCATTGCTTTTTGATAATCACCTTGATTAAAATAAACAATCCCTATATTGCCCAAATGACCGGCAATGCTATTTTTATTTCCTAATTCTTCGTCTAATTTCAATGCACGAAAATAAAATTCCAGAGCCTTAGGATAATCCCCCTGATTAGAATATACAACCCCTATATTGCCCAGAAGCCAGGCAACGCCATTTTTATTTCCCAATTCTTCGTCCAACTTCAACGCCCGAAAAAAATATTCCAGAGCCTTTGGATTATCCCCTTGATGAGTATATACAACCCCTATGTTGCCCCAAGTGGCAGACAATAGTTTTTGTGCCCGTGCTTTAATGTTTTTATCTGAACTGCTATTGTGCTCCAGCGCTACTTTCAAAGCACTTTCGTATTGTAACAGGGCAGTGGTATAATTGCTTTTTACAAAATAATCCCAACCCTTTTTCCGTATAGCTTCACCTTTTTGTAATTCCCCGTCGGGACCCGGAATTTTTTCGGCAATTTTTTCGGCCTGTGCGTGAAAATAAAGCGCTGTGTCGGGATTTGCGTTATGCCATTCGTCACCTAATTCTAAATAAGTGTTGAAGCGTGTAGTTTCATGCCGGGCAGTTTTTAGCAGTTTTAATAAAGAATCAATTTTTTTGGGATTTTGGGAAAATAAGAAGATAGGTAAAATCATTAAAATAAAAAATCTTTTCATGAAGCTGGTGTTTATACAAAAATAAAGAATTATGTGTATTGGATGTTTAATGGTATTGATGATGGGGGTTGGTGTTCCGGTGGCTTCGATATGAGTTATGATCATAATCATTAACCGGTGGTTTCGGTACGGACTTCGTCTTACTCAGCCACCGGTAAGGTTGATACGAGTTACTTTATATTCAGCCACCTGGAGTTTTTTTTTCACTGCCGGTGGTTTCGATAAGGACTTCGTCCTACTCAACCACTGGTTTGTAGTTTCTTTGGCCGTGGCTTCGATAAGGGCTATCGCCCTACTCAGCCACCGGGAATTTTTAAGCTTTTATTCCGATTACCGTTACGTCATCCATCTGCTCTTCATTCCCTTTCCATGTTTGGAAGAAAGAGGATAGTTTTTCTTTTTGTTCTTCGGGGTCGTTAATTGCCGCAATATCACACAATAATTCTTTAAACTGCTTAGTCCCGATTTTTTTGCCTTTGTCTCCTCCAAACTGGTCGGCATAGCCGTCGGTGGTGAGATAGAGCCAGGTGTTTTCTTTTAGTTCTATGTCTTGTTTGGTGAAGGGCTTTGATTCTTCGTAGCGCCCTATGGGCTGTTTGTCGGGTTTGATTTCAATGATCTCAAATGCCGGGGTTTCGACAAGCACAGCCACCGGCGATTTTACTATATACAACGGGCGGTTGGCACCGCTGAATTGGATGTTGTTTTTTCCTTTTTCTATCCTGATCAAACAAATGTCCATCCCGTCGCGTATGTTGTCTTCGCTCGTGAGTTTTTCTATTACAAGTTCCCGTGTGCGGTTAAGAATTTGATCCGTTTCGGTGAGTTTTTCTTCCAATACCGCCTTGGTTAAAGCATTGGAACATACCACACTCACCATGGCACCGGGTACGCCATGCCCTGTGCAATCCGCTGCAGCCACATATACAAAATTATTTGCATATTCCATCCAATAAAAATCCCCCGCTACGATGTCTTTGGGCATATAGAGTACAAAACTTTCCGGAAGGTGTTCTTTCCATTTTACATTCGAGGGCAGTATGGCATTTTGAATCCTTTTGGCGTAATTGATGCTGTCTAAAATATCCTTGTTCTTTTGCTCTACTAATTTTTTCTGTTCTTCCACTATCAGTTTTTGTTCTTCCACGATTTTCTTTTGTTTTTCAATGATATTTTTCTGTTTTCTGGTTACATTCAGGCGGTTTATTACAAAACCCAGGAATACCACTACCAAAACCAAACCGGCCGCCACAAACCACGTAATAATTCTTTGTTTTTCTTTCTCTTTTCGCTCCAGTTCTAATTTTTTCTGATGTTCCTTCTCTTTCAGGGCCTGTTCTTTTTCAAAGTTGTATTGCATTTCTTTTTGAATGGCGGCTTTTTGGTTTTCTTCCCTCATCAGACTGTCCTTATATTTGATATGCTCCTTGTAATACTCCAGGGCCTCTTTATACCGGCCGGATTGTTGGCATAAATCAGATAAACTATTATAATTATCTTTTAAATAATAAATTGTACCAAGTTCTTTATTCAGATTTTCAGCTTTTTTAAGGTATTCTTCTGCTATTTTATATTTTTTTTGTTTGAGGTATAATGCCCCTATGTTGCCCAGATTGGCGGCCTGGCCTCTTTTGTCCCCGATTTCTTCGTACATCTTCAGTGAACGTAAATAATACTCTAAGGACCTAGAATACCTGCCTGCCGCAAGGCGAATATTCCCGGCACGGAAGGCAGAGTCCCCTTGCTCTTTATGCACAACCCCAATGTTTCCGAGGTTGATGGCCAGCCCCCTTTTGTCCCCGATTTCTTCTTTGATCTTTAACGCCCTGAAATAATACTCCAGGGCCTTAGGATAGTATCCTTGGCTATAATACACTACTCCTATTTTTCCGAGGTTGACGGACTGGCCCCTTTTGTCCCCGATTTCTTTATACAACTTCAGCGAACGTAAATAATACTCCATGGACTTGGAATAGTCACCTTGTCTATAATATACTGCCCCTATGTTGCCCAGGCTGACGGACTGCCCCCTTTTATCCCCAATTTCTTCATACATCTTCAGTGATCGAAAATAATTCTCCATGGCCTTTTGATAATTCCCCTGATTTTCATACACTATCCCTATGTTGCTCTGTGTGGCAGCATTTAGTCTTTTTGATTTGAATTTAATAATATTATCACGCCTAACCTGGTGCTTTTCGGCTATTTTTAAACTGCTTTCATAATGCAAAATGGACTTGGCATAATCTCCTTTAACATAATAATCCCAGCCCTTTACCATTATTGCCTCACCTTTTCTTAATTCCCCGTCCGATCCCGGTATTTTTTCGGCCATTTTTTCGGCCTGTGTGTGAAAGTAAATGGCGGTGTCGGGGTTGGTGTTTTGAAATACGTTTCCCAGCTCCATATAAGCGTTAAAGCGCGTGGTGTCGTGGCGGGCGGTTTTTAGAAGTTTTAATAAGGAATCAATTTTTTTTGGATTTTGAGAATAGAGTTGAAGGGAAAATATAATTAAAAGAAAAAATCTTTTCAAAGTAGTAAGAATTTAAACAAATTTAGGGAATTATGTTTTGAGTTTTGTTAAATGCAGGCGGTGGTTTCGATACGGACTTCGTCCTACTCAACCGCTGAGTGTGTGATTTCTTTGGTGGTGGCTTCGATACGAGCTTCGCTCTACTCAACCACCGGTAATTTTTTTGCGTGAGGGATGCGAAGGGGCGTAAGCGCGCCTTCCGGAGTGCGGCGAGCGAAGCGAGCCGCATGCAGGAAGCGCCGAAGCGACAGCGAAGCCCGAAGCAGCCCGGCCCTTCCGCGATAGCGGAAGGGACACGCCCAAATAAGATAACGGAAACTTACGGTGGCTTCGATATGGGCTGATCCCTGCTCATTAACCGGTGGTTTCGATTCGGACTGCGTCCTACTCAACCACCGGGGATTACTTTTTCTTTGGCGGTAGCTTCGATATGGGCTATCGCCCTACTCAGCCACCGAGATTTATTTATATTAAAATCATACCCTAAAAAAGTTTGCCTGCCGATTACTACGAAATTTAAAAATCAAGCCGGAAATAAATAAGGGGCAACCGCCCTAACTGATAGTTTTCCTGCAAGGGGTTGGCATTCAGGTTGGCAGGGTCGGGGGCATAAACCAAAGCCAAAATATTACGGGTGTTCAGTATGTTTAATATATCAAGCATGATTTCCCACGAAACTTTTTTTGCATTCAGGCGAACGCCCGCACGAATGTCGAGGCGGCTGTAGTCGGGGAAGCTGAGCGTGTTGATGCTGTCGTTCTTGGGAACCACGTCCATAATGGCGTTGCTGGCAGCAAGGTTGACGGGTGAGTAAAGCTTGCCTCCGCCGCGTACATAACGCGTCCCCACATTCCAGCGGTGTTGTTTGGTTTTTCCGAACGGCTTTTCATATCCGGTCAGGAAATTAATGAAATAACGCGCGTTGTAATCAGTATTGTGCCAGCGGTTGTCGGAAGCAAGGTATTTGCTGTCGAACAGAGAGATGTTAGACAGGATGTAATAGTGGTTGCTGAATTTTTTATCGAGGGTAAGTTCTATGCCGTAGTTGTAACCGTTTCCGCTATTCACCATGGTTTTCAGGGGAAAGAAGCGGGTAAAGGTAGCGCCGCGATTGATAAGGGAAATTCCCGATGGAGTAGGATATACAGGAATGTTCCAAAGCCATTGGTAATAGAGTTCGGTTTTGATGCTGAGTTTTTGGGAAATGAGCCATTCATGTCCCAATACGGCATGGGCGCTGCGGCTCATTTTCAAATTACGATTGGAAAGTTCCTTGTTGACATTGGGAACCTGCACCCCGTTGGTAATGATGCTGTCGGGGATGGCATACAGCACATAAAGGGGTTGAAACTGGGAATGGAGGCCTCCTGAGAGGGATATCAAATGCTTGTTATTGGGATGATAGAGCAGATTGGCGCGCGGTTCGGGGATGATTTCGTTGCTTTGTTGGTTCCAAACCAGATGCAGCCCTGCCTGTGAAGTGAATTTTTTGGACCATCGTGAATGTTGTTGATAATAGAGCTGAACCAGGTAAAAATTTCCTGCATAATTCATACGTTCTTTAAAGGGTTTGTTTTCGATTTTGGTAGGAATGGTGTCGGTAAGGGCGTTTTGTTTTACTTTATCACGATATGACAAGTTAAACTGGTTGACGTAGATGCCGGCTTTGCAATTTTGTTGTGCGTTAAATTTATGACGGATATAGGAATAGGCCGTGATTTTGGTTTCCAGAAAACGATAACTCTGAATGAGGGGCAGAGTGTCTTTAGGCACGAAGTTGGGCCTACGGATAATTTGATAGTGGTTGGAATTGATGTTTTGTGCGCCCCAGGCAATTCCGCTTTTCAGTGTTGTCCTTGACCCCAAGGATTTCCAATGCCCGAGCGTAAGGGCGGCAGTTTTAGAGCCGAAGTATTGGTCGCGGTTCTGGTCGCCGTAGAGTTCCCTGGGGCGTTGGTGAATTTTACTGAGTATGATATTAATATTGCTGATGCCGCCAATTCCCGCAATGGAAAAAACGCCTGCGTTTTGGGTGGGCAGGTGAATTTTAAATCCGGCATCCTGATAGTCGGGCACGGCAGAAGTGCCGAGATTAAAGTTGATGGATGAAAAAATTTTCATGGTGGAATATCGGTAGGAAAGCAGATAAGACGATCCTTTGGATTTGTTGATGGGCCCTTCCAGGAAGGCCTCGGTGCCCAGTATGCCCAATTGTGCGGAACCTTCGTGTTTTTCGGTGTTTCCGTTGCGCATTTTAAGGTCGAACACGGCCCCCAGGGCATTTCCATAAGAGGAAGGAAAAGCCGCAGTAAAGAATTCGCTGTTGGCCAGATAGCGGTTATTGATGATGCTTTGCGGCCCGCCCGAGGTGCCGGCAATGGCAAAATGGTTGGGGTTAAAGATATCCACGTCTTCCCAGCGCCACAAAAGCCCCGCGGGGCTGTTCCCGCGCACCACAATATCGTTGCGGGCATCATTATTGCTTTGCACTCCGGCAAAATTCTGCACCATGCGGGCCGGGTCCTGGCGTGAGCCCGTATAGCGTTCGGTCTCGTCCACCAAAAACATTTTCACGCCGGGGTTCTCGAGGCGCTGAGCCATCACGGAACTGTCGGAACCGGAAGTGACGACCACTTCCGAAAACTCCCGGATCATTTCTTCCAGTTCCATGTCGAGTATATTATCTTTCCCCGAATTGACTGGAAATCCGGGAATGTTTACGGGCTGATAGGAGGTGATGAAAAATTTCACCTGATGCCTTCCGGCAGGGATGTTTTTGATGGAATAATGGCCTTTGTCGTCGGTGACGGCATTCAGGGAAAGCTGAGGCAAGGTTACCAACACCCCCGGTATGGGTAGGCCCGTGGATTTTTCGGTTACTTTCCCCTTCAGATTACAGAGCGGCTGGGCTCCGATTTTAAAAATAATTAAAAAGAAAAGAATTTTTTTCATCCTCCTGCTTTTTTGGATTTATACCCTAACTGTGTAAGGATAGCCAGAACTTTCTCCCGGTGGTCGCCCTGGATAAGGATAGCGCCTTCTTTGACGCTTCCGCCCACTCCGCATTTTTGTTTGAGCAATTTGCCAAGGGCTTCCAGATCTTCTTTCTTTCCCACAAAGTCCTCGATGCGGGTGAGTAATTTGCCTCCGCCCAGGCGGTCGAGGTAGATTCTGAGCATTTGTTGTTGGGGGGGGAGGGTATCGGGTTCATCGGGGGAATGTTCGAAAGAAAAATTGGAGAGGGTACTGTACACGATACCCTCGCGCTTGTTTTTGTTGGATTTCATGCAGGGAAATTAAAAAGAAAAAATGATATAAAAAAAAAACAAAATATGAATAACCGGCAGGTAAAATTCAGGCCCATTTCAGGCCCTTGTGTTTGTTCATGGCCTCATTGGCACGACGAAAAGCGACTTTGGTTTTCAATTTGTACCATTTTTCATCAAACAGAAAATCCATGAATTTGTCGAATGCCAGATAAGGCACAAGGAATTTAAAGCCGTTCCATAATTCTTTAATGCCGGGGCCTGGTTTTCGGAAGCTGACCCCCATGCTGGGTTCCACATAATCCATAAAATGCCAATACCCTGAAGGCATAAACAATCCGTCGCCCGGTTCCAGGTAAAATTCATACCCACGGGCAAATTGCAGTGCGGGAAACTTATTCAAATCGGGATTGGCAAAATCCACCATGCTGAAAGTATTGAAGGGGAGCCGATAAATGAGCTCCGACTGATCGGGTGGAAATAGAATTACTCTTCTGCGCCCCTGTAAGTTAATAAACAGCACATTGCTCATGTCGATGTCCTGGTGGATTCTGGTGTTGCTACCCCTGCTGCCGAAAAAGATGAATCGCTTGTTTCGAAGTATGCTGCGAAAAAATTCAGGGGCTTTGATGTGACTTTTCAGGAATGGCGCCTTGGAAAAAATATCAAAAAGGAAAATGCGGTAATGTGTGGGTTTATCAAGCAAATCAATATAATCCCTGAGTTTGATTTTGATATGGGCAGTGGTGATGGCCGAGCGTGTTTGGTTAGCTTTTTGCGAGTCGAAAACATCAACCTCCAGGTCGCCTACATTGTTTTTAAGCCACTCGAAGGTCCAATGCTTTCCTGCAAATTGGTCTTTCGCGACATTTTTGATGATGACGGGCTTTTGGGCATGAAAGTATTTTTTTGTAAAAGTATTCCTGTCAATGGTGCCTTCAACGATCTCGATATCATTTCTCAGGAGCATACAGCAAAAATAAACACGCGAACATTTTTAAAGTTCTGATTTAAATCATTTTTAAATATTTTTAGAAAATTTATCAAATAACAAGCATTTATAATTTTCTGCATGCTTCTGGTATCGTTACCAGTATTTCAATTATTTTGCGATGAATAAAAAAACTTCGAAAATTTAAATTAAATGAACCTTATTGAAGCCGTTTTATTAGCTATTACAGAAGGCCTCACGGAATTTCTTCCGGTATCGTCCACGGCACATATCATGATGGGTTCGGCATTCCTGCAAATCCAATCCACCCCTTTTGTTAAGTTCTACACGGTGTGCATCCAATTAGGCGCCATTTTCAGTGTTTGTGTAATGTATTATAAACGCTTTTTCAAAACATTCGACTTTTATTTGAAATTATTTGTGGCTTTTTTACCTTCTGCGGTAGCGGGAGTATTACTTGGCGATTACATAGATGCCTGGCTTGAAAATCTTTTGGGAGTGGCCATTGCCTTAATTGCCGGGGGAATAATATTTTTATTTGCCGATAAGTGGTTCAAAAAACAAAACATCTTTCATGAAAAAGAACTTACACTTATCCAATCGCTAAAGGTTGGTTTTTTTCAGTGCCTGGCATTATTTCCGGGTGTAAGCCGCAGCGGCGCCACGATATTGGGGGGAAGGGCGCTCGGATTGAGCACTTCTTTTTCAGCAGAATTTTCTTTTTTTCTTGCAGTGCCCACCATGTTGGGGGCCACAGTTAAAAAATCCTATGATCTGATGAAAGAAGGAGTAATTCTGGAAAATGAAGAGGTAAAAATTCTACTGATGGGAAATTTGGTATCTTTTTTGATTGCATGGCTGGCCATTAAGAGTTTTCTTTCCCTGCTGAATAAATTCGGATTCAAACCTTTCGGTTATTATCGGATAATCGTGGGGGCAATATTGCTATTGTTATTTGCATTGGGTATGAAGCCCACTCTGAGTTAAAAAAATTCTCAAAGTTAAAATAACCGATATATCTCGGTTTATTACTTAAAAAGGCCCCAGTTCTTGATATGAAAATGGATATTATGTGTTTTGAAACATTTTATCAAAATACCATATGATATGCTTTTCATGAATAACTGAAAAATTGTTATTTGGTAAGATGGTAGTGTGTTGATTTAAAAAGCAGAATCGTGAATTTGATAAATTTCTTTTACACTTTTCAAGCCTTTGAAATATAGTCATTAAATTGAGGGCATGAAAAACGCGTATATTTTAGGAGGAGTTCGCACGCCCATAGGAAATTTTGGAGGATCGCTGGCTTCCGTCAGAACTGATGACCTGGCAGCGCATGCCTTAAAGGGTTTAAAAAATAAATTTCCCGAAGTTGATATTTCCGAAGTTGGTGACGTGATTTTGGGATGTGCCAATCAAGCAGGAGAAGATAACCGCAATGTTGCCCGTATGGCACTTTTGCTGGCAGGTTATCCTTATACGGTTCCCGGCCAAACCGTGAATCGCTTGTGTGCTTCGGGCATGAGCGCCACCATGGATGGCGCCAGGATGATTTGGTGCGGTGATGCTGATTTGGTGGTGACAGGCGGTGTTGAAAATATGACACGAGGGCCTTGGGTAATTGGAAAAGCAGAAAGCGCTTATGGGCGTGACCAACAAATGTATGATACCAGCTTCGGATGGAGGTTCATTAATCCTAAAATGAAAGAAATGTATGGTGTTGACTCCATGGGCGAAACTGCGGAAAATTTGGCTGAAATGTTTAAGATTTCAAGGGAAGACCAGGATGCTTTTGCTTATGCCAGTCAAATGAAAGCCAAAGCAGCAAAAGAATCGGGAAGATTTGCCATGGAAACCATCTCCGTGGAAATTCCTCAAAAGAAAGGAGAATCAAAAATTTTCAGTGAAGACGAATTTATAAAGCCCAATACCACGCCTGAAGTGTTATCGAAATTAAAACCTGCTTTCAGAAAAGACGGAAGCGTGACGGCCGGAAATTCAAGCGGATTAAACGACGGTGCATGTGCGTTGCTTTTGGGATCGGATGACGCGGTAAAGAGATATGGAATTAAGCCCCTGGCAAAAGTAATATCATGCGGAATAAGCGGAGTGGAACCCAGGATCATGGGAATCGGGCCGGTGGAAGCTTCCCATAAAGCATTGAAAAAAGCCGGCTTAACCTGGGATCAAGTGGATATTATTGAATTGAATGAGGCCTTTGCTGCCCAATCGCTTGCCTGCATCAGGCAATGGGGACTTAAGGACAACGACCCCCGCATTAATCCGAACGGAGGCGCCATTGCTTTGGGCCACCCCCTTGGTATGAGCGGAGCCCGAATTATACTGACCGCTGCCATTGAATTACAACGCCGGCAATTACGCTATGCTTTGGTTACGATGTGTATTGGCGTAGGACAAGGGTACGCCGTAATTATAGAAAATGTAGGTTAATTTAATTTTACCTTAGTAGTGTAATGTGCCCCGTTTTGTGTATCCACTTTCCGTCAAGCCCTTTAATTTTAGCTTTATACACATAGACATCCTGCTTGCAGGGCTTTCCTTCAAACTCGCCGTTCCACGGCTCGCCAAAATTTTTTGTTCTGAAAATTAATTTTCCCCACCGGTCAAAAATCATAAAATCAATTTCCAGAATTCCGTTTCCTTTTACAAAAAATTCATCATTCACACCGTCTCCATTAGGACTAAAAGAATTAGGAATATAAATTTCATACTCTTTTGTTATATCCACACACACTTCATCCTGATTTCTGCAATTAAATTCATTCACTGCTTCAAGGACAAAACATTTCGAATTCTCGGTAAAAATCTGAGTTGTGGGGCAAGGCAAACAATAAATGGAAGGATCCGTCTTCCACGTCAGGGTTCCCTGGCCGCTGCCATAGAGATACATCGGCTCGTTTAAATTATAAACCAAATCAGGCCCGGCATTTACTTCAGGTTTGTTATGTACTGTAACAGTAATTTGCTTTTGTGCATAACAAATTCCGGCATTATTTCCTGTTACCGTATAAATCATGGAAACGGAAGAATTACAAATCGGATTAGGAATAGTAGGGCTACTCAAAGATGTGGTGGGGTTCCAGAAATAGAACTGAGATCCTCCCACATTCATTAACACATGGCTTCCCCGACATATGGTATAGCTGTTCGGACCAATAATTTCTGCTTTTGGAATGACTTCCACATGTACTTCTTTGGTGGTGGAACAACTATAGGTGCCTAAAATATTATGCACCGTAACGGTAAAATTTGTATTGGTCTGAGGTGAGGCAGTTGGGGAAGAAAGGTTAGGGTTGTTCAGGAGATTCGCAGGTTGCCAGGAATAGGCATGTCCTCCGCTTGCACTAAGTTGAACAGTCATGCCAGAACATATTTTATTCATGCTGGCAGACGGTTCATAAAGCGGGAAAGGCAAAACATGAATAGTCACATTTTCTGTGGCAGAACAAAGGCCATTAAACCCAACCACCTGATAAACTGTGGTTACACTTGGGTTGAACGAAACTTGTCCTGAATTAACGGAACTGATGCCTGTATTGGGTGACCAAATGTAATGGTTAGCACCATTAACATAGATATTTTTCGATAATCCCAGGCAAAGGGTATCCGATTTTTTTGAAATTATTAAAGTGGGAATCGGAATAACAGAAATGCTGAATACGGCTGAGTTAGTGCATGTATTAGCTTCACCAATTACGGTATAGGTGATGCTTGTCGTCGGTGTAACGGTTATGTTGGATTGATGTATGTTATTAACGAAAGTTGAAGGAGTCCAAGTATAGTTGCTTGCCCCTGTTGCATTCAAACTCAGGTTATTTCCAAAGCAAACCGTATTGGTAGGAGCTGAAATTGTAACTTGTGGTATGGGATAGACCGTAACCACCACATTCACGTTGTCACTGTAGCAATTCCCGTCAAAACCAAAAACCTGGTAATTGGTAGTTTGTGGTGGATTAGCCACTACAGTTGGGCCGGTATTTGAGGATAAATGATTATTCGGCGACCATGTATATTGATTAGCGCCTGATGCACTAAGCGTTACCTGGCCTCCGGCACAAAAGAAGGTGTTGGATGCCGCCACAGTCGGATTGGGCAAAATGTTCACACTTACAGTGGCTGTATCGGGGCACAACCCCAAAAGGTCATAGCCGATTACTGTTGCGGTTCCGACACCATTTGCGGCATTAGCACTTACATTTATGACAGATTGAGTGTTCGATGAATTGTTTACCAGATTATTAAAACTTATCCAACTATAGGTTTGTGCACCAGTGGCCGTAAAAGTTGACTGAAAAACGGAATTATTGTAATTGTTGGAGCAGATATTAGTTGGGCTTGCCGTAACATTGATTGTGGGGATGGTAATGGCGGGCGGAGGAGGAAGGTTGGGTAAAACCATGCCCGGTTGTCCGGCCTGGGCGCCAAAAGTTTGATTATTCGCAAAACACACACCCATCGGGTTATTAACTGTTCCGGCATTACCACCGTTTGATTGATAAACAACTCCGGTTGGTATTCCGGGACCTGAAAACCCAAAAACACCACCACCGCCACCTCCACCGGGGCCATGACAATTACCAGGAAAAATCACATTAAAATTACTTCCGCCATTACCACCGTTTGTTCTTACAGTAAGATTTCCGACATAATTATTGCAACGGATAAATATAGTACCACCGGCTCCTCCTCCTCCGGCACCTTCATCATTAATACTGGCAGGTGTAGCGTTTGCTCCATTAGCAGAAATTACTCTGTTGTTACCAATGATAGTTTGAGCTTCAATGTAAATTATACCCCCTCCTGCTCCGCCATCGGAACACGGTTGTCCGTTGTCCCTGAAGCCTCCGCCTCCGCCGCCTCCAAAAAACAATCGGTTGGCATTGGGAACCAAAGCCAAACCGCCGCGTCCCCTGTCGTCAAAATTGCCGCAACCGCTCCACTGATTTCCACCCAAACCACCCGCACCTCCGTTACCCCCTCCTCCGCCACCTGAATTACCACGATTTGATCCTCCTCCTCCATTTGCCTGATTGGCCTTGCATTGATTAAAATTAACTATCCAATCTGAAATACTTTCCCCTTTTTGACCGCCTGAAGTTCCGCCTGCTGCCCATAGGTTAGAATTACATTGAAAAAAACCGGTAGTAAAAGATCCTCCCCTGAAGCCACATCCGTTGGCATTTATATCAGAATTAAGCGTAAGCGTAGCGCATTCGATGGCAATTACGCCTCCCACACTTCCGTTCCAATTCGGACATGTAATCGTACTGGTAACAACAGGTGTGCAGTAACGTGCAACTTTTACAATTTGAACGGCACCGTTTGTTGTGTTATATGTGTTCTGAAGTGGAGCATTAACGGTAATTTGGTTTCCTGCAATAGCTGTAATATTTTTGAATTCGTAAAAACCCGCAGAATTCAAAGCGGTTATGTTTCCGAAATTCATGTTATTCCCCCCGTTTACCGTTGCCCCTTTCATTTGGATAATCATTATTTTATCCCCAACAGCAAATCCGGCTGTTGTGGAGACATTTAAGTTCGTGCCGGCAATTCCCGTAACCGCGGCATAAGAATTAATGGTGCCCGCAATAGGTTGAGTATAACACTCAAAAAAAGCCAAGGTCGCCAAGAAAGTAATTAGTATTCTGAATAACATGTTTTTGCAAAAATAATTAATCAATTGTGTACATATTTGGCGGTTGAGTAAAGGTGCTTTATAAATTATTAAAACATGAGTTATCTTTCGTAAGATACTGGTTTACTATACCAACATCCATTTTAAAAACAATCTGTCATTTGACTCTACCTTAGTCAGCTCCAAAACCGGGTTTTGAAAATATTGTTCATTCAAATTCCATTTTAAATTTAATTCCTTAGTTACATCCTTTTTTAAAACATTGATTTTTGCTTCCTTGCTGTACAAATAATGCTTTAACCAATAAGACGGATGTTCGGCCATGATATGACCATTGAAAGATACTATTTCATCCCCCGCAAAAATACCGGCTTTCCAGGCAGGGCCGCCCTGAACTACCGAGGTTACTCTCCAGCCCACATTACCTTTCTCCCATTTTAATCCTATAAACCTTTCCCATAAATCCTCCGCTTCATTTAATATAAGTTCAACTCCTAAATAATTCAGGCATTTTAATACATCTTCGATATAATCCGACGGTTTTTCAATGAGTTCATCAAAAATATATTTTGCCTCTTTTCCGCCAAGTTCAATTGCCGTTTCCTTGATATCCCCGTAAGTATACCCCTCTTTTAAATAACCGAATTTTTTCCATAAAGCCCGGCACAAATCCCTCAAACTTTTCTTCCCTTGTTGGTTTTTGAAAATAATCACATCCAACATAAAAGCAATTAGGCATCCTTCATCATAGATGCTTGTCTTTCTTCCCGGTATTCCGGGCACATAACCATCAAGCCAGGTATCAAAGCTGCTTTCAAGCACGCTGTAGTTATGTCTTCCGGAATTATGCATATGCCTTTTCAATCGAAGGGAAAGCTCATTTAAAAATTCGCGATGGGAATACAGGCCTGCCGTCAGCAACAATTTATCTCCCAGATAGGTGGTAAACCCTTCATAAACAAAACCCAGTTCAGAGTAATTTTCTTTCGTATAGTCATAGATCAGGAAATCGGCAGGGCGCATGGCCTTAACATTCCAGGCATGAAAAAGTTCATGAGACGTAATCCCCAGTACATCAACATATAACTTTCGGTTGTATATCTCGTGGCCCGGCCCTATGGCAATCACCGTATTGTTGGCATGCTCCACCCCGTGATAAAACGGATGCGGAGTTATCTGAAACATAAAATGATACTCTGAAAACGGTACTTCCTGCCAAAAATCGAAATGGGCCTGTATAAACAACTTAAAATCATGCTCCAGTTGCTTAAAATCGGGTTCACAGGTACCGTTAATATGGATGAAAAATGGAATACGGTTGTATTCGAAAGCATGTGAAATCAGTTGATTTGAATAAATAAACGGGCTGTCGGCCAGTAGGTGAAAGTTTTCGGCAACAAACTTATTGTCTGTAACTTTCAGGGGGCAGGCAAGCCGATAATCTTTTTTTTCTTTTACCAAACATTCATAGGGAATATCCATGTAATCGGGGCAATAAAAAACGCAATGAATGGGGTTTACATAAATTTGATTTTCGTCCACATAACAACTACCCGCATTGAGTTCAGCTGAATAATACTGATAATGTAAGATCACTTTTTTGGCCCCTTTACAAAAAATTTTCCAGGTTTGTTTGTCTGTTTTTTTGAATTTTAACGGCTCTCCGTTTTCATCGGTTGCCCTGAAGCCCCTGATATTTTTGGAAAAATTTCCGGGTTCATACCGGCCTGGCCTCCAGAAAGATATGGCCAGCGTGAGTTCCTGTTTTTTAAGCGTGGGGAATTCCGCTTTTAAATCCAGAAAATGAGAAAAAGGGAATTCTGCAGAAAATTCATACAGGATTATGTTATCTTTGTTGTTCATGGCAGTAAGGCAATTACTATTCTTGTGCCTAAATTTACTTTTTTTAAACAAGCTGATTTCTCAGTCGGATGAAAAACTGTTTTCCCTGGCTTTAAATTCGGGTGAAGACACTTCGGGTGCACGATTGTGCTATGAAGCCGGTTTTAAATCAAGGAATTCCGATCCGGATATCACCATTGAACTGGCCGAAGAAGGATATCATAAAGCACGAAAATGCGGCAATGAACGGTGGATGGCAAAACATTTAATGCTTTGGGGATTGGGATTTTACAAAAAAGGAAACTGGAAAAAATCCATTCCGTATTACCTGAAAGCCATCCACCTTCAAAAGCAAATTCCCGACAGTGTGGGCATGCTTTATTCGATGATCAATCTGGCTAATGCGCTGGAAGAAGGAAAAATGCTTACGCAAGCCGACAGCATGTATCATCAGGCGTTAATGCTATCCGAACATCTTCATCTTTATACCGACAGGATTCGCATACTGAATAACCTTGGCGTATTGAATGCAAACAGGCGGGAATATGCCACAGCTCTTTCGCTTATGCATCAGGCATATAAAACGGCTCTACAAAAAAATAATTATGAACTTTTAGCCATGACTTGTAACAACTATGCCGGTATTTTATTGCTTCAAAACCGATGGGAAAATTCGAGGCCGTGGCTGGAAGATGCCTTAAAATACTACTCCATTACGGAAAACGAATTCGGAAAAACGGATGCCCTGGTAAACCTTTTGCAAGTGAGTGTAAGGGAAAATAATATTACAGAAGCCAATGAAATTTCCCAAAAAATTCAACAGGTGAGCGCATGGATGTCGGTTCCGGAAAACCGAAAGGAATTTTTAAAGTGGGAAAGCATTCGCTTGGCCCTTTCGGGAGATACCGCAAAAGCATTTACCGAATTGCTTAAACACCTGCATATTTCCGACAGTTTGTATCAGGAAAATCGCCAAACGGACGACTCGTATTCAACAACTCTCCATAAGCCAAACGACCAATATAAGATTGCCAACTATATTTTAACGGCCATTCTCTTATGTCTTGCACTGATGATGATAAAAAAGATGGTTTTTAAAAATTAATTTTATGTTAAATTAAAAGCATCCCTCGCAAGAAGTTAAGCAAAATCAAAATATCATTTAGTTTTGCACCTTCTTATGGTGCGCTTCATTCTCGTTTTATGTATATTTTGGGCCTTATGCATCAGGGCCGGTGAAGGAATTTGGCCTTACAGGGATTTTCAATATTTCAATCAAACAAAAAAGAAAAAACAGCCCGAAGTGAGGCCTTTTATCACAGACGATGCAAGGGTGGTGGGCGACAAACTATTTCAAATTGAAAGCTGGGTTCGGTTTGACAAAGAAAGCGGGCAACATTGGATATTAGGCGCTTACGGCCCCAACGCCAACCTGGAGCTGACATTCGGTGGAGTACATGGTTATGCCGTAATTAATGAAGAAGATGAAAACCATCATGTACATAAACGCAAATTCAGCTATGCCTTCCCTTTGCTTCAGGTAAAAGTATTGTTCAAAGAGTATTTTCCCGGCGATTACCCCGGAGTGGGGGCAGTATTTGGGACATTCTTACCTGTTGGCTTGGGTGCTTTCCGCCCACCCGGCTACGGATCGTTCGGATACCTTACCATTTCACAATGCATTGGAGAAGGTGAAAAAGTCCTGATCCATGGAAATGTGGGAGGTAATTACCTTCATGACAACGGAATGGAGCAGTTTATAAATACCTGGGGATTCGGCAGCCAAATTAAGGTATATAAAGGTATGCATGCCGTTATGGAATTGTTTTCAGGTGACCCCTACATACCCGGGACAGGAACGGCTTATCAATTGGGCTTCAGGTATTTTTTCAATAACGATCTTCAGATTGACGGCACCATCGGCCAGGGCATAGGCGGTAGGATTAAAATGCCATTCTGGGCAAGTGCCGGCGTCAGGATTGTATTCCAAACAAAAAAGAAAGAGAAATAATTCTAAACCGAATTTTTCATCGGGGTTTTCAATCCTTCCAAAACAATTTTTAAGTTTTCAATGATTCCGGGTATATCTGATGTCCGAATAGTCCCGACCGAAATCCTGTACCATTCGCTTTCTTTGTTGCTGCCGAAAGCATAGAAGGGTACTATGCCCAGTTTGGCTTTGTTCAGTAAGAATCGGGTAATGTCTTCTGTCGTTTTGATTACGGCGCCTTCGGGCGTAGCCATGCCTTTGAGGGAAAAACGAACCGTCAGGTAGATGGCCGCCTGCGGTTGTATGCACTCCACCGGATATCCGGCCTCTTTCAATTCCCTGAAGCCCAGATAAAGGGCATTCAACCTGTCAAAAATTTCTTTTTTTCTGTTTTCAAGAAAGCTTTGGTAGGATTTTTCTTTTGAAAGATATACGGCTGTGGCTTCCTGTTCCGGCTTTGGCGCCCAGGCGCCCACATGAGTAAGGATGGCTTTCATTTTATCTATCAGGTGCCTGGGGCCCATGCTCCAGCCCACCCTGACACCCGTGGCTGCCAACGATTTAGAAATACCATCCACAAAAACCGTGTATTGCTTCATTTCAGGGTATAAACTTACAGGGTTGACGTGCTTGATCCCATTATAAGTTAATTCCCAATAAATCTGGTCATACATGACGTAAAGGGGTTTTTGCCCGGGCCCCCGGCGTTTGTTTTCCTCCAACACGGCCATGCAGATTTCTGAAAGTTGGCTTTCGCTAAAAACTGTTCCCGTCGGGTTCTGAGGAGAGCACAAAGCCAATAAAGAAATGTCTTTGATATATGGAGCAATATCATTAGCCGTGGGCATAAAATTGTTTTCCGGAGAAGTTTGAATTTCAACTCCCTGGGCAAAATTCAAAAAAGTGTAATGATTATTGTTCCAGGAAGGCACTGCATATAGCACTTTATCATCTTTGTCCACAATAGCCCTGAATATGCTGTAAATGATAGGTCTTGCGCCTCCGGCAATCACTACCTCGTCAGGGTCATAATTCAGATTTAATCTGCGGCGAATCAAGTCCGTCACCGCTTCTCTGAGCGACAGCAATCCATCAGCCGGAGGATAATTTGTGAGTTCTGAATGATATGCTTTTATGATTTCTTCTTTGAGTTCGGAAGGAATGGGAAATATTTTAGGGTCAAAGTCACCAATGGTGAGGTTATAAATTTTTTCACCTTCTTTGATTTTTTTGTTGATTTCGCCGGCAATGCGAATGATTTCCGAACCAATAATGTTTTCAGCCAGATATGACAGCTTCATTATCCTTTATAATTGAATACGTGCCCTAACTTACAAAAAATAATTTCTTCAGAAAAAGAAAATCGTCATTATTCTTTTTTAAGAAGATATCCTTTTTCCACCGAAACGGTTTCTTTCGGATTCAGCTTTAATTCCACGTTCTCGCTGATGGTTTTAAAGCCTTTTTTCGAAACTTCCAGTTTGTATGTTTGCCCGCCTTTCAAGGTTACAAAATATTCTCCGGCTTCATTGGTTGTAACCGATGCCACTTCCGTACCGCTCTGATCGAAAATACGCACATTAACGTCTGCCAAGCCAAACCCTTCATAACCATCGCGAATTACTCCACGAATTATGCCATATTCATTTGGAATGTTTTTGCGAGGATCATGGTCGAGTAAGGAATAATCAGACAAATCAAGATAATATATATCGCTTTCTCCTTTTCCCCCGGGTCTGTCGGAAGAAAAGTAAGCCACTTTACCGTTGGCCGAAATTGTGATTTGGCCTTCACGCGATGTAGTATTAATTGGATAACCGAGATTTTGGGGTTCCGACCACTTTCCATTCTGAAAAACGGTTTTAAAAATGTCATAACTGCCCATGCTCCTTGGACCGTTGCTGCAAAAGAAGAGGGTTTTTCCGTCGGGAGCCAAAAACATACCTCCTTCATCGAACTCAGAATTTACAGGTGCTCCAAGGTTAACAGGTTTTCCCCATTCGGTTTTACTGATTTTTTCCACCATCCAGATATCACTTCCTCCCAATCCTCCAGGACGTTCGCTGGTGAAAAAAAGACGTTTTCCGTCGGGAGAAATGCAAGCGCCCCCTTCCCAATAGGAAGAAGCAACGGGCTTACCAAATAATTCAGGTGTTTTCCATTTGTTGTTGTTTATTTTCGTTACGAACACATCTCCCCCGCGCGAGTCTTTATCGTTAATGTCATTCTTATAAATAAAAATCTGCTTTCCATCGGGTGATATGCTGGTGCATGCATCATGAGCTTTGGTGTTCACACTTCCCGGTACAGGGATGGCATGTACAAAATTTTTCCTGACGGAGTCGAAGTAAGAAATATAAATATCTTCAAAATATTTACCGTCTCCTTCATGGTCAGGTTCATCATTGGTTGTTAGTGGTCTGCGTGTTGTAAAAACCAAGGTTTTACCATCGGCCGATAGACAAGGATTTTTATCCTCGAACTCCGAATTCAGATTACCCTCCAACAAAAAAGGTTTTAAAGGCAATGGTGATTGTTTGAACTTAATGGCATTTTTACATTGACTTAGTAAGCATTCCGCATCCGATTTCAGTTCGAATTTTTTTCCCCCGAGCTCCAATGCCCGTGATGCATGTTCGGCAGCCTTTTCAGCACTGTCGGAAAGCAGAAGAATCTGAGCGTAGGAATACCAACTTTCCGCGTTTGCAGAACCCTTTTCAATGGATAATTTAAAACACTCTCCCGCTTTATCAAGACGCCCCAGCCCCTTATAGGCCTGCCCCATTAATCCATATACTTCAGGATCGTTGGGATAGGACGATTTATAATCCTTCAGCAATGCCAGTGCCTTGTTGTAGCGCCCCCCGTAAAGATGTTGTTTGGCCAGGGTGAGTTGCACTTTGTCGCCCGCTTTATCGAAAATGTTTTTTTTCTTTTGTGAAAAACAGCAAAGGGGAAAAAAAAGTAACAGTGGGAAAAAAATCTTTTTAATTGCTTTCATTGATAGCGAATTTAAGTGATTTTATTAAAACAAAAATCATCCTGCAGTAACAACATCTCCGGAATAGAATATCACACCATTGTTTGTATTAACAAAATCTGCATTCAAACCTAATCTATCGTTAAGGATTTTCATGCGTTCAAACAGGGTGTCGGTTATGAAAACCTGGGCACGCGTATGTTCATTTAACCATTCCATGAACCGTCTGAATCGTAACTCATCAAGTTTGTCGTAAATATCATCCAGCAATAAGGGAGGAACTTTGCCTGTTTTTTGTAATAAATAAAGGTGTTTGGCCATTTTCAACGCAAGCAGGAAAGATTTTTGTTGTCCCTGAGAAGCAACTGGCTTGAGGGGCTTGCCGTTCAGGTAAAACGCCAAATCGTCCTTATGCGGGCCTACTGATGTGTATCCTTTCCATTGATCGGCTACAAGGGAATGCTGCAGCTTTTCATAAAAATTTCCGGGAGTTGCACTGAATTTCCACTTCATGGACGGGGATTCATCCAGTGGAGAAAAAAAACGGTAACACTCCTTGAATAATACTGAAAAATCCTGAAGCCACGATTCCCTGAACCTGAACAATTCGCTTGCATAACTTTCCAATTGTTTATCATAGGCTTCCAACAAATGGGGATCGGCAGGAGAAGTTCCCGATATGGACTTCAGGTATTGATTTCGTTGTAACAGAATTTTTCGGTATCCGATGAGTGCCTCCAGATATTCACGGCTCACATGGCTCACCATTTCATTAACAAATTGCCTCCGATAATCGGAACCTCCTGCAATAATTTCCATATCCTGCGGGCATACCATCACCACGGGAAAGGTGCCCATGAGTTCAGATAAAACTCTCAGAGCTTTACCGTTTTTGAAAATGTTTTTCTTTGGTTTGATTTCAGTATTTCCCTTTACAAACGAAACTTTTATTTCATCCGATCGTCCGTCACAATCGGTTGTTCCGGATATCCAGAAAGCGTCTTCTCCTTCCCGTACAACCGATTCATCACGTAAGTGAAAATAACTTTTACCCATGGAAAGATAGTGTATAGCATCCAAAAGGTTTGTTTTCCCCGTCCCATTATTTCCGGTAATAATGATAAACCTTGAAGAAAAATTTAAGGAAACGACATGATGGTTGCGAAAATTCAAAAGGGAAAGCGAACGCAAAAACACACCTAAAATTACACAGAAAATCGCCTTCCCTTCGATTTATTGCTTGGAAAACTTCACAATTTTGCTACTTCTTAACCGAGATATATTTTCAGTCTTTTTACTTTAGGGTTTGTACGAATTCTTTTCACTGCACGGTCTTTGATTTGACGCACCCTTTCGCGGGTAAGATGAAACTTTTCGCTGATTTCATCCAATGTGAGCGCCCTGCCTCCATTCAGGCCGAAGTAAAGCCTTACCACATCAGCTTCCCGCTTATCAAGATTGGCAAGAATAAAATCAATGTCCTTACGCAGGCTTTCATTCATCACTTCCGAATCAGGCTTCATCGCCTCCATGTTTTCAAGCAAATCATACATATTACCGGCATCTTCTCCATCAGTCAGAGGAGCATCCATGCTGACCGGTTTAGGAGAATTACGTATCAATTCCTTTGCTTCCGAAGGCAATAAATCCATAGCCTCACAAATTTCCTCCAACGTGGGTTCCCTTTCATTCATTTGTTCAAAGGCTGCCGAATGTTGATATATTTTATTGATAACCCCGATTTTATTCAACGGCAGGCGAACGATGCGCGATTGTTCGGCAATGGCCTGCAGAATGGCTTGCCTGATCCACCAAACGGCATAGGAAATAAATTTAAAACCACGGGTCTCATCAAAACGCTCTGCGGCTTTAATGAGGCCCAAATTACCTTCATTAATCAAATCGGGCAAACTCAGCCCCTGATTTTGATATTGCTTGGCCACCGAAACCACAAATCTGAGATTTGCCATCACTAACCTTTCCAATGCAGATTTATCGCCTTTTTTGATTCTGGAAGCCAGTTCCACTTCTTCATCGGCGGTGATCATGGGAATTTTGGCAATATCGTGCAAATACATTTCAAGCGATGCATTGTCGCGGTTGGTGATTTGGCGTGAAATTTTAAGTTGTCTCATAATACTTTGGTTGATGATTACCTTTATATATACGCAAGCCAGGATAAAAAAAGTCAATTAAATTTGCAGGTAGCGTGAAAAAATGAGTAAGAAGGCTTTTTGAATGAGTGAAAATGCTTCAACGTCTTTACATAAAAAATTTCACCGTTTTTGACGAAGCAGAATGGTATCCTGAATCCGGTATGATTTCTATTACAGGCGAAACCGGAGCGGGAAAATCAGTGTTGGTGGATGCTTTGCTTTTAGCCACCGGTGATCGCATGACGGGAAAAGTAATCAGGGATGAGAATTTCAAATGCATCCTGGAGGCAGAATTCTATAATCCTGAACTAACCCCCACATTTCCTGAAACAACAGAAGATTGGAAAGGTATATTCTTATTTCGCCGGGAAATTTATCCCGACGGGCGCAGCCGGCTTTTCCTGAATGATTCTCCCATCACACAACAGGAAGCCGCAAATATTGCGAGGCACTTGCTGGAAATTCATTCCCAGCATGCCGTGCTGGAACTTAAAAAAAAGTCATTTGCCTATGAATTCATCGATCGTGCCTCGGGCTGCTTCGATGATTATCGTCAAACCTACCTGCCACTGTATCGGCAATGGCAGGAACTGGAAAAGGCCTATGCCGAAGTTCTGAGGAAAACTGAAGAATCTGAAAAAGAAAAATCATATTTGGAATTTCAGGCCCATGAATTAAAAATCTTATCTGCCGCTGAACAGGCCTATTTTGAGGGATTGGAGGCAAAAGTGCAATGGCTGGAAAAAAAACAAAATATCCTGGAACAATTATCGGGCGCTTTTCATGCCCTTGAAAATTCCGAAAACAGCGCTTCGGCTCAAATTATTAAAGCCATTAAGCATTTCCGCGAAACGGAAAAGTGGCTGTCGGATGAAAGAATAGCGGAAATATGCGGGCAATTGAATGAAACCCTTTCCTCGATAAGAACCATTGCTTCTACGGTTGAAAACATGATTCAGGAAGGCGAAAATCCCGATTTCCATCCTGAGAAAATTTTAAGCGATTGGGATGCTTTGAGCAGATTGCTTTTCAGGCATAAAAAGAAATCCGTCCGGGAATTATTTTTGCTGAAAGAAGAAGTGGAAGAAAAGCTTAAGCTGCTGGAAAATTCGGATGAAGTTGCCGAAGCATTAAGAAATAAAAAACAAAAAATATTTGAAGAATGCCGAAGAGCGGGCATGGCGTTGTCGGAAAAAAGAAAAAAAAGCATTTCCGTCATTCAAAAAAGAATGGAGGAATATTTAAAACAGTTGGCATTGCCTTTTGCACGGCTGGAAATCAGAATTGAACCTTCCGATACCCCGCACCATTGGGGCACGGACCATATTCAAATTTATTTTTCGGCCAATGCGGGCATGCCTCCCGACCCCGTTGAAAAAACGGCATCCGGAGGGGAATTAAGCCGGGTGATGCTGGCCATCAAAAAATGTATGGGCGATCATTCCTCGGCTCCCACCCTGGTGCTGGACGAAATAGACACCGGAATCAGCGGGCAGGCGGCCCTGCAGGTGGGCAGATTCATCAGGGAAATGGCCAGGGAAAAACAGGTGTTTTGCATTACGCACCTGCCGCAGGTGGCTTCGCAATCGCACCATCACTACAAGGTAATCAAAGAAACACAGCCGGGCAAAAAAACCGAAAGCCGCATTGAACTATTGAATGAAGCCCAAAGGGTGGAAGAACTGGCCACCATGCTGAGCCACTCCAACCCGGGAGAGAATGCCCTGAAAGCGGCCAAGGACCTGTTGATTAAAAATAATTAAAATGCCTCATTTAATATCTTACTATATTGTACTTTTATCATTAACATTTATTAACATTTTTAATTTATTGAATTTCAAAATTTTAACAAAACAAAAAAACGATTGTAAACTAAAATTTTAAAATATAAATTTGGTGCAGGAATTTTTTCTTTTTGGCTGCAGACGAAAAGAAAATTTCCTAAAGAACAAAACGAACGGCCGTTCACACAGGTTCTTGGCAACAGGCCCCCGGGAGGCCTCCGACACCCGGAAGGAAAAAACCGAAACGCCTTAATAGGAAGTAGGTAAATTTAAAAAATTATACTTAGCTGGATACTAAAAATAAAATAATTATAATTTTAATATTTTTATTTATAAAAAATTATTTTTTTTCAAATATTAATCTCATCTTACAAGATGATGATAGTTTATCAAAAAAATATTACATGAAATTTGACTCAGCATTAATTATTTCTTTTAAAAATTCAGAAAAAAAATTATATTTTATGTTAGGTAATTCTAAAAATATTTTTAATGCTAATACATTATTTCTATTATCAACATTAGAAAATAAGTTTAGTGAATTATCAATAAGTTATGATAAATTTACATTAAGTTACACTGTTAAAGTACCTATCACTAGAAATGATAGTAAGTTATATGAGATAAATTTTAGAATAGGAAATATTAAATCAGAAACATCTTTGTTTTTTTATAAATTTATCGGTTTTGAAGATTATAAAACTCGTTTATTTGATAGTGTTTATTATTTTACTAATGGTAACTACTTTTACAATAAGACATCTGTTGCTTTTTTTGGTATTAGAAAATTACATTATATTGGTTATAAAAAATATGCATATAAATCTCCTTCAATAAATTATCGCCAGTTAAAATCTCGTGGTTCATTCATTTTTGGTGGGCAAATACTTAATTCAAATTTTAATTTTGGTTTTGAAGATATCAAAATGGTTAAGAACATCCGTGATACATTAGATCCTGTTACAAGATTAATTTCTTTACATGCATTTAGTTTAAATTTTGTAGTGGGAGCAGTTTATAATTTGGTTTTATTTAAAAGATTTTTCATTCAACTTGAAAACTTTTATTTACCTGCATTTCAATTTCAAAAACATAATTATCAAGATAAAGACATAAATAAAATTCAAATGGACTTAATTAGAAATTATAAAATATCATTAAAATTTGGATACAATGGATATAATTTCTTTTGGTTTTGGGGAGGCGAGTATGATTTATTTTACTTACCAATTTCAAATAAATTTGTAGGATTTAACAATGAATCATTTATTTCAACAATTGGTTTCCGCTTTACAAGATGTAAAATTCCTAAGTTTTACAAAAACTTTAAAAAAATTAAACTATACAAATTTTTGTAATTTGTAAGTTCAAGTAATATTTACAATTTTTTTGAGTAGCATTTTTAGTTAACCTTAGGATAGTTAATCTTTCTTACTGGACGATTATTAATCCAAAATTGTCAATAAGAATCAATTTTCTTATGGCAGCCATTAGAGATTGTTGCAAAATTAAGTTGTTAATAAAAATATACAAAAATATTTTTATTATATAGATTATGATGGTATCTTTGATGTAATGAAAATAAATCAAGGACATATGAGTTTTAGTAGTAAATTTGTTATTAGGAGAACAAGCCGCAGGGCTAATTTTTTATCCAAAATCAATACCTTATTGGATTGGAAGAAATTGAGTGCGATCATCCACAAGCATTATAG
>JAOAHO010000111.1 GCA_026415195.1 Bacteroidia bacterium
CCTCAGCAGTTGTGTATTTTTTTTGTTTCAGGTATGAAGATCCTATGTTCCCTATATTAACAGCCTGACCTTGTTTGTTACCAATTTCCCCATTCAACTTCAACGCCCGATAATAATGATCTAAAGCCTTGAAATAATCACCTTGATTAAAATACACATTTCCTATGTTACCCAAATTGACAGCTTGGCCTTGCTTGTTACCAATTTCTTCATTGATTTTTAACGCTCGAAAATAATGCTCCAAGGCCTTTTGATAATCACCTTGCTCTTTATACACAATCCCTATGTTACCTAAATTGTCTGCTTGTCCTTTTTTGTTATCAAGTTCTTCATGTATCTTTAATGCCCAAAAATAATACTTCTTGGCCTTGGAATAATCACCTTGCTCTTTATACACAACCCCTATATTGCCCAAATTAATGGCCTGACTTCGTTTATCCCCAATCTCTTCACAAATCTTCAATGTCCGAAAGTAATACTCCAGGGCTTTGGAATAATCTCCTTGATCAGAATATACATTTCCTATATTGCCT
>JAOAHO010000112.1 GCA_026415195.1 Bacteroidia bacterium
GTCATATACTCATATTGATGTTTTGCACAGGATTGAACGAGGCTTGTGGTTGAAAATAAACAAAGATGAATATGTGGTTTGGCAAGAAGTTCCGATTTTAAAAGAAGGAAGAAAAGAAATAGTTCCGGATGTGGCTGTTTTTAAAAAAGCAAGAAGCTGGAAATGACTTTGAAATATTCCAAATATTCCCTAAAATGATCATTCTAACTTCCTTTAGTAATAAATTTATAATTTATAAATATTGTAATGGTGATAATAGAAATACATATACTTAGTGGCCTCGACAGGAATCGAACCTGTATTTAAAGTTTAGGAAACTTCCGTTCTATCCATTGAACTACGAGGCCTTAAAAAACAACACTGCAAAAGTAATAGGATCCGTCAAAATTCAGAAAATAGACTTCGGAATTAATGGTGGCCATGCATAAAATAGGTAGTAAAACCCCATTTTTTATGCAAAAATTTCACCAATCCATCATAAAAATATAATACATCTACTGATAGAACTACTGGTAAAGTA
>JAOAHO010000113.1 GCA_026415195.1 Bacteroidia bacterium
AAATGGAACATTTACGAGGGAGGAGGAAATATAATACATATAAACATTTAGGTGATGGTACGACAATTATATATACATACAGAAATGAGGAAATTTACATAGATACAGAAGATTTTAACAAAGTTAATAATTATTGTTGGTGTGTGGATCATGTAGGAAATGCAGTGACTAATATTTATAATGATAATGGAAAGAAAACGGTTATGAGAATGGCAAGATATATTTTAGGGGTGGATAAAGGTTATAAGGTTATACATTTAGATGGTTGTAATAATAACAACAGAAAGTCTAATTTGGTAGTGATAAAAAATATAACATTCAAGTCTAACAGTAACACATACATTATGTAATGTATGTGTTTTTGTTAACATGCATTAAGTTTTAATATGTATATTATATGTTTACAAAATAGAGTACTAGTTAACATACATTATAATCAAATAAAAATAGTTAGAAAGTAGAAAGGTGGTTTTATGTATGGGGGCAGGGTTAATTAATTTGGACAAAGTTATAAGT
>JAOAHO010000114.1 GCA_026415195.1 Bacteroidia bacterium
GTCCCTCTCTCTGTATTCGCATCTTTATCCCACCATACTGATCTTGCCATTACTTTTTCTTCTCTATATTTTTCTACTATTTGAAAATTACCATTTGGCATCTTTCTCGCTTTAACATTAATATTTAAATTTTCTTTAGACTTTTGTTTTCCCCATCTCCATACTGTTTTTACACCTTGTGATTCAGCAGGATAGACCTCTATCCAACCTGCTTTTTTTTCTAAAGAAACCTCATAGAGTCCATTTTCATCTACATAATTAGGATTAACATAAAAAGGATAATATAAATTAGGTCTATTATTAAAATTAAATTTTATATTCCTATTTCTTAATTCTCTTAGTTCAAAACCACCAATATTATCAAATAAATCAAATTGTTTGTTCTCATCTCTTAATCTATTCATTTCATAATTTTCACTTTTTGAATAAACTATTATATAATCATGCATTCTAGCTATTCCACCATAATCTCTACCTCTAGGGTTACTCACTACAGTTATTTGCCCTACAAAATTC
>JAOAHO010000115.1 GCA_026415195.1 Bacteroidia bacterium
TTGAATCATATTATTTTTAATGAATTGTGTCGCAATCCTTGTTTTAGTGGAAGTTCTAATCACACAAGTTTAGAATTAAGTAGTAAAGTAGATTTAGAACTGTCGCAATCCTTGTTTTAGTGGAAGTTCTAATCACACATTGAATTGAATCATATTATTTTTAATGAATTGTGTCGCAATCCTTGTTTTAGTGGAAGTTCTAATCACACAGTGCAAGCTGCCCGTTGTAGTGTAACGAGAACCGGTCGCAATCCTTGTTTTAGTGGAAGTTCTAATCACACAAGAGTAATGAAGTTGACACAAGCAGGTTACGGCTGTCGCAATCCTTGTTTTAGTGGAAGTTCTAATCACACGCCGAAAGAGAGAGATCAGAAAATCCTGATGATGAGTCGCAATCCTTGTTTTAGTGGAAGTTCTAATCACACTGGGGGATTAGTTCTCGGGTGTCCCCATGCTAAATCGTCGCAATCCTTGTTTTAGTGGAAGTTCTAATCACACTGGGGAGTACACATAC
>JAOAHO010000116.1 GCA_026415195.1 Bacteroidia bacterium
TGTGTATAAGAGACAGCCTATGAGCATTATTAATGCTACCTGGGCGTATATATCGTTTTCTAACCCCATTCCTCTAACGAGGAAAAATGAACCAAACATACCGGGTATAATGGATAACAAGACGGCTATTGGCAAAATAAAACTTTCATACTGAGCAGCAAGAACTAAATAAACAAAAATCAGCACAATAAGAAAAATATAAATAGCTTCATTTCCTCTATCTACTTCATCTTTAGATAAAAATGCCCAATCTATATCATACCCTTTTGGTAATTTTTTTGCAGCAATTTCTTTTACAATATCAATCACTTCGCCACTACTATACCCTTTGGCCGCATCTCCTCTGATAGAAGCAGTTGGATATAAATTATATCTGTTTATTTCATTGGCATCTTGTAATTTTCGGAGTTTGACAACAGAACTTAGCGGAACCATTTTATCAAACTTATTTTTAATCCATAAATCCTGTAAATCGGTAGGAGTAGCTCTGTATTTGGGATGTGCCTGTAC
>JAOAHO010000012.1 GCA_026415195.1 Bacteroidia bacterium
GCGTGATGCCTGTTCCATCTTCGACCAGCAAGTGGCCTTTGGAAAAGGCATACTCCGACGCGATGAAGTGGCAGAAAACCTGCATATGCTGGATGAAATGCTGATGTTTGAATTTTCGGAATTCATTGCGAAAAACAACATTAGCGGTTGTCTCCATATCCTCGACAAAATCGTAAAAAAAGGATTCGACCTTCATCTTTTCCTGACCAGTCTGGCAAACCATTTCCGTAATATTCTGATTTCAACCGATCCGCTTACCGTTCCACTCATTGAAAGTTCAGAAGAAATAAAAAATCAATATGCCAACAGGGCCTCCCTCTTTTCGTCTTCCCTGTTATTAAAAATCCTTCAGTTACTTTCAAGGGCCGACGTTAACTTCAAAAATTCAAGAAATCCACGACTTTTTACCGAATCCATTCTTATACAACTCTGTTCCTTAACACAATCCGATGAAAAAAAAAACGAATTGAATGAAAAAAAAGAAATTAAAATACCCGAACATTCCGCCAAGTTTATTCATACTTCAACAACAGAGAAAACCTTTCCAAAATTTTCAAACAACCCTATCAGTAAAGGAAAACTGGAATTATTTAAGAAGAATTCCAAAAGTATTACCGAACTTATTGAAATTGCTAAGTCTTCTAACGGCATAGCAATTGAACTAAATGTACCTGCCAAAACTTCATCCGAAGCTCAGGATGCATTATTGACTAAGTTCACGGAAAGGAATTTTACTGAGAATGAAATTCTTTTGAAACTGGAGGATTTTATTCATAATGTTGCTGAAAGAAACAAATACTTATCCATAGCATTAAAAAATGCTCAGAAAAAATTTGAAAACGGATATTTATTTCTGAATTTTCTAAATGAAACTGACAAAATTAGTTTTGAAACGGAACGCACAAATTTGTATGATTTTTTAACCGTAATGGCAGAAAAAAAAATTTACGGAATTAAAGTTGACGTTATAAAAGCATCGCCCGACAACGAATCAAAAGAACTGAATGATCCTTACAAACGCTTTGAACAAATATTAATTGAATATCCATGGATAGCCGAATTGAAGAAAAATCTTCAACTCAATCTGGAAATTTAGTTTTCTTTTTTATTTCATTTTGGGTTTTATTCATTGCCTGCGGACAAACGTATCTGAATTACTCTTACGCACTTCATGACCCTTGGGGAGTCAGAATTTACACTTTAAAAAACGGTTTAAAGGTAATTTTATGTCCCGACACAAATACACGGGATGTGGCAGGTATGGTGGCCGTAAGGGCCGGTAGTGCCCAGGATCCCGACCATGCCACCGGCCTGGCACACTATCTGGAACACATGCTATTTAAAGGCACCAAATTCTTAGGAACAGTCAACTATGAAAAAGAAAAACCATTATTGGATAAAATTAAATTTTTATTTGAAGAATTCCGTAAAGAAAACGATCCGGTAAAAGCAAAAAAAATTTATAAAAAAATTGATTCCCTCAGCTTCATTGCTTCGAAATATGCCATACCTAATGAATATGATAATCTATTACAAGCTTTAGGAGCAAAAGAATATAATGCCATGACCATGCCTGATGCAACTTTGTATTATACAATATTGCCTTCCGTCAACCTTGAAAAATGGTTAACTATCGAATCAGAACGTTTTTTAAATCCGGTATTCAGATTATTCCACACAGAACTTGAAGTGGTTTATGAAGAAAAAAATATTTCCATGTCAGATGACAACGATCGTTTATGGACTGCACTGGCAAAGGAACTTTTTTCTCCTCTACCATATTCATATAAAACTACCATAGGAACAGTTGAGCATCTTAAAAAGCCATCCCTGCTTGAAATCGAAAATTACTTTCGTAAATACTACGTCGCTAGTAATATGGCGTTGATATTGTGTGGTAACTTTAATGCAGATCAAACCATTCCACTTATTGAAAAACTTTTTTCTTCATTACCTTCCTCTGAATTACCTCAGGAAAAATGGCCTGAACTAGCACCCATTCAAAAGCCATACAAAAAAGTTACTCTCTCAAGCAAAGAAAAGGAATTTATTGAGTTTGCCTGGAGAACTCCATCGATCAAAGATAAGGAATTTATGCATCTGGAAATTCTCAAACAAATTTTGTTTGATGGAACCGGCGGCATTTTGCACGACTATTTTGTCAAATCTTCTTATGCAACCGAAGCCAATGACGTATATTTTTCTTTGGTTGGCGGTGCTTATTTCAGTATAGGATTAGTTCCTGGTTCACTTAGATACGAACAACTTCACGATTCTCTACTTTCATTCATTCAAAATCTTAAGCCCACTGCTCTTCACATAAAATCGGCCATCAACAAAATCCGAAAAAATTTTTACTATCTCGACGACTCACCGTTCGACAAAGTGATGCTTTTGCAAAAAATGTTCATCCATCAAATTAACTGGCAAGATTATATCAACCGTTTGCGATATATCGATACCATTAGCCCGGCAGGAATTAAGCATGTTATAAATAAATATTTTTTAAATCAACCCTACATAGTAATTCACAAGGTACGAAAAGACACGAGTATTTTGCCGGAAATAACCAAACCGAATATTACTCCCATTAGTGGAGTAAAAAATGTTCATAGTATTTTCTACAGAAAAATACAATCCATGCCTTCCATTAAGGAAAAATTTTATCCTTACATCCCCAATAAAAACTTTTTTGAATCTACTCATGGAAGAACCATTTGTTACTTCACTTCAAATACTAAAAAAAATATTTCAGAACTAGAAATCATCTATACCGTTTTTCCTGACTCTTTAAAAAACTTTATTCCTAAACTATTCTTGAATGCTTCGTCAACCCATTCAACGTTGGAACAAATTCAAGACTTTCTTTCTTTGAATTCTATTGACTTTAATTGCTACGAAGATGACGTCGGTATTCACCTGTTGTTATCCTATTTGAATGAAAATAAAAATCAGGCCATGGAAATACTCAAACAATTAATCCATTCAAGTAAAACCGATGAAAAAACCTTACAAAGGTTAATCAAAGAATATGAAGTGAATTTTTATGATGTAAACACCAATAATTATTTTACAAAACTAAAAAAACATGTAAAATATAAATCAGGTATTATTGGGGCAACCGACGTAATTCCTGAATCTCTAAAAAAGATTTCTTTAACAGATTTCAATAACTTATTTTCATTATTAAAAACACCCAATGCCATCTTGTTTGCAGGAAATTTGAAAGATACCAATGAAATTAAATCGATCTTTGTTGCCTCTGGCGGCCCAATTTCATTCAACCTGAACAAAGAAATCATTAAATGTGACACCCTCTTTGTTTTTCATTTTGACAATCCGCAAACTTTGATGAACAGTTATAAGATAATTCCCCTTCAAAAAAGCATCAATAATATTTACCCCCAAATCCTTCTATTTAACGAATACTACCCGAATGTTTTGTTTCAACGCATTAGAGAAAGAAAAGCATTGGCATATTCAACGAACGGGCAAATCATTTGGACGTACTGTCGCAACAGCCTTTATGCCGTGCTTTTTTCATTCATCGGTACTCAAACCGACAAAACATGTGATGCTTTCATGGAACTCAATACCATTCAGAAAAAAATTCCTGTTTCGTTGCAGGAATTCGAACTAACAAAAAAATCCTTAATACAAAAGTATAATTCTGAAAAACCGAAAAACCTTGAAATGTTATCGAATTTATATTTTCTGAAAAGAATTGGTTACTCACTAGATAATTTCAATCGCATAACCGATGAAATTCAGGCACTATCCTACAAAGATGCTGCCGGTTTTTATCATGAGTTTATATCGAAATCACCCTATTCCATGGCTATCCTCACTTCTCCGAACAATAAAAACATTCCGTGTCTTCCTGTCAAAAAAAACATTACCCTTTCCAATAAGGAACTACGTTAACTTTTATTTTCCTTACCTTTGCCTAACTTTTAACCGGTATTAAAATGCTTGATTTTTTAAAGAAAATTTTCGGGACCAAAAGCGAAAAGCAAATTAAATTGCTCAGGGAACGCGTTGAACAAATAAATCAAATTTTCGAAACTTACCATAACCTGAGCGATGATGAATTACGCCAGAAATCATCCCAACTTCGGGAAGAAGTGAGGCAAGCCCTGGCAGCAAAGGAAGAAGAAAAGCAAAATTATATCCAAAAAGCCATTGCGTTGCCTGAAACCGAACTTAACCAAAAAGAAGAGCTTTTTAAAAAAGCCGAAGAGGCCGACAAAGAACTGCTGAAAATTCTGGAAAAAAAGCTTGATGAAATACTCAATCCGTCATTTGCCTTATTGAAAGAAACAACCCGCCGCTGGAAAGAAAATGGTGAATTACGTGTGAAAGCAACCGATTGGGACAGGAAAATTGCCGAAAAAAGGAAAAATGTGATAATTGAAGGCGACACGGCAATTTGGAAAAACAAATGGATTGCTGCAGGTAATGAAATTACCTGGGACATGGTTTATTATGATGTTCAACTGGTTGGAGGCATTGTGCTGCATCAGGGTAAAATTGCCGAGATGGCCACAGGTGAAGGAAAAACGCTGGTTTCCACCCTTCCCGTTTTTTTGAATGCACTGAGCGGAAGGGGTGTTCATGTGGTGACGGTGAACAATTACCTTTCCCGTCGTGACTGCGAATGGAACGGCCCCCTGTATCAATTCCACGGACTGAGCGTGGATTGCATCGATTTGTATGAACCGCATAGTGAAGAAAGAAGAAGTGCCTACCAATGCGACATCACCTATGGAACCAACAACGAATTCGGTTTTGATTATCTGCGCGACAACATGGCTCGTGCACCCGAAGAAATTGTTCAACGCGGCCATCACTATGCCATTGTTGACGAAGTAGACTCAGTATTGATCGACGACGCACGTACTCCCCTGATTATCAGCGGGCCCACCCCTACCGGTGACAAACATGAGTTCCACATTTACAAACCAAGAGTCGAAAAACTGGTTAACATTCAAAAACAAACCGTCATTAAATTTCTGAATGAAGCCAAAAAGTTATTTGCCGATGGCAAAGAAAAAGAAGCCGGTGTAGCATTGTTACGCGCACATCGGGGACTTCCAAAAAATAACGCATTGATAAAATTCCTTAGTGAACCCGGTGTAAAAACCCTGCTCCAAAAAACCGAAAATCATTATATGCAAGATCAGAATCGTGAAATGCACAAGATCGATGCGGAACTTTATTTTGTCATCGACGAAAAAAGCAACCATGTTGAACTTACGGAGAAAGGCATTGAATTTATTACAGCCCAAACCGAAGATCCAAAGTTCTTTGTGATACCCAACGTGGCCGATGAGCTTGCTGAAATAGAGAAAAAATATACCGATCCGGCAGAAAAAAATAAAGCAAAAGAAGCCCTGATGCTGGATTATTCCATTAAAAGTGAACGCATACATACCGTTAATCAACTCTTAAAGGCATATACTCTTTTTGAAAAAGATGTAGAGTATGTTATAGATAACGGACAGGTTAAGATTGTAGACGAGCAAACGGGTCGTATCATGGAAGGCCGCCGTTACAGCGACGGACTGCATCAGGCCATTGAAGCTAAAGAAAACGTGAAAATTGAAGCCGCCACACAAACCTATGCTACCATTACACTGCAAAACTACTTCCGAATGTATCACAAGCTTGCCGGCATGACCGGTACTGCCATCACGGAAGCACAGGAATTCTGGGACATTTATAAGTTGGAAGTAGTGGAAATTCCTACCCATAAGCCCGTCATTCGTATTGATCACGAAGACCTCATATTTAAAACAAAGCGAGAAAAATATAACGCCGTTATCGAGGAAATTGTAAGGTTGGTAAATGCCGGAAGGCCTGTGCTGGTGGGAACCACATCGGTAGAAACTTCGGAACTCCTTAGCCGGATGCTGAAGCTGAGGCAAATTAAGCATAATGTTTTGAATGCCAAGTTGCATGCCAAAGAGGCAGAAATTGTGGCTGAAGCAGGCAAAGCAGGAACCGTAACCATTGCTACCAACATGGCTGGTCGTGGTACGGATATCAAACTGGGGCCGGGCGTAAAGGAAGCCGGAGGCCTTGCTATCATCGGTACCGAAAGGCACGAAAGCCGCCGTGTGGACAGGCAACTTCGCGGGCGTGCAGGCCGCCAGGGCGATCCCGGTTCTTCGCAATTCTTCGTATCGCTTGAAGACGACCTGATGCGCCTTTTCGGTTCTGAGCGCATTGCACGTATGATGGACAAATGGGGGGCAAAGGAAGGGGAAGTCCTGCAACATTCCTGGCTCACCGGAACCATCGAACGCGCACAAAAGAAAGTGGAAGAAAACAACTTCGGTATCCGTAAGCGCCTCATCGAATACGACGATGTGATGAATGCCCAACGTGAAGTCATTTATAAGCGAAGGCGTAATGCCCTTTATGGTGATAAACTCAGCATCTACCTTTCCAACATGATGGTGGAAATCATCGACAACCTGGTGGCTACCTACCGTGACCTGAAGGATTTTCAAGGATTTCAAATGGAATTAATTCGTGTTTTTGGCATGGATGCCCCCATTGACGAAAAACAATTCCTTCAGAAAAACGAAGATCAACTCATATACGAATTATTCCTGCATTTTGAAAAACATTACCGGGAAAAAAATGAAAAACTGGCTGCCTTGATTTTTCCCGTGGTCAGCGAAGTTTATACACGTCCGGACAATCAGTTTGAAAACATGCTTATCCCACTGACCGACGGATTAAAAACTATACAATTCGTTACCAATTTGAAAAAGGCTTATGAAAGTCAAGGTAAAAACATAATTCATGATCTGGAAAAAAGCGTTGTGCTTTACATGATAGACGATGAATGGAAAGAGCACCTCAGGGAAATGGACGACCTTAAGCAAGCCGTTCAGAATGCAGCTTTGGAACAAAAAGATCCTTTGGTGATTTACAAACTCGAATCCTTTAATTTATTTAAGGAAATGATTATCAAACTAAACAAAGATATCATTTCCTTCCTGATGAAAGCTCATCCGCCACGAGAAGATAAGCGAGCCATCGAACAACAAGCCCGGTTTTCCATTCAAAAGCCCGTGGAAAAAAGGGAAAAACTTTCCGAATCCCGCACCGACGATCAATTTGAAAGAAAGAGGCCCAAATTGCAACCAGTGGTGAACCAAATGAAAATCGGACGCAACGATCCTTGCCCATGTGGAAGCGGGTTGAAATATAAAAATTGCCATGGCAAGGGGCTTTAAAACACTTTTGTTTTTGCTTTCATTTGCCCTGTACTCTCAGTGCAAAAACTGGGAAGGAGTGTGGAAAGGCAAGATGGAATTTCAACCCGAAAACAAATACGGTGAAGTATGGGCCGAATTGCACATTAAAGAGCGCATCAAGGATTCCGTGTTGGAATGGAAATTATTGTATGTATTTAAAGGAAAAGAAAAAAAAGATGAGAGGCCCTATTAATTGCGTTTGGTGAATCGCAAAACCGGTGAAGTGGTGATGGATGAAAAAAATTCCATCATGTTGAATGGAAAGTTCTTTAAAAACAAAATGGTTTTTTTATTTGAACTGGATAATGTGAAAATATTAACGGAATACACACTCCATAAAAATTCCATCACCATGGAGCATTTCACTTTCCCGCAGCGAACCATAGAGTCAGGAGGCGCCATTCAGGGAACCGACACCATCCTGAAAGCGATGTCGGTTCCGGTATTAAGCAGGCAGGAAGCCATGCTAAAAAAAGTGTGATTTAATTTTTAATAAATTTCGTTGTATAAATTTTGTCTTTCTTAGTATAAACTTTTATCAGATACATGCCGTTTTTAAAATCCGAGATACAATGCTCATCCGCATCTGATTTTAAAATTAATTTACCATTTATGTCATATATTTCTGAATTCAGAATTTCATCTTCAGTTTCATTCAAATCCAAATACAGATTTGCAGAAGTAGGATTTGGATATATTTTAATTTTTGAATTTACGGAAGAAATAACAGGTTCAGACAGAGAAGTTGTTATTGTTGTATAACTAACCCTTGCTATTTTACCACTTGCAATGAGGGCTGTTGTTACAGTGTTTGTGGAATATCTGAAATAGTCAAATTCACCGGACATGTATAATTCATTTGAATTATACAACAACATTGAATATATGGTAGAATTTGTTCCTGAATGTGTGTAAGTGGATAAGGGAAAAAAATGATTATTTTGAAAATTATAACCCAAAATATTATATGCTATAAATTGATGCATTAATGGTTGGGTAAAAACATTAGTAGAAAAAAAACCACCAATATATAATCTGTTGCCATCCTTCAGAACATCATGTACTATATAACCGGAATTATTTCCAACTCCGGTCAATGTAGAATTTGAAATTGGAGTAACGCTGTTAGTTAAAGGGTCGAATTTTGCTATAGAATTACAAACAATGTTATTGAATTTTATAAACTTTCCACAAACATACAATTCATTTCCTTCAAGCTTCAATCTTCTTCCAAATATTGATGAAGAAAAAGAATTGCTGTTATCTAAAAATCCTGTACCAACACTAGTCCAGGTATTGGTTGAAAAATCATATTTTGCAATACCATTTACTGTTAGAGAATTAACACTTTGAAAATTACCCACAGCTATCAATTGGTTACCAACAACTTTAACATCATACACTATCGAATTAATTGGAAAAGCAGTTGGTGAACCTACGGATGTCCAAGTATTAGTCGATAAGTCATACATTGCGATGTTTCGGATATTATTTCCCCCTGCAGTACTAAACGCCCCGCACACAATAACTTTATTTCCATATAAATCAATCCCATAAAGTAAGTGATTGGATGGGCCAACCCCAGAACCCATTCCAAACCAAGTCCCGGTACTTGTCTTGTATCCGGCTACAGAATTTACCGTTTGACCTCCGGCTGTTAAAAACCTACCGACCACAAACAAAGTGTCATTTCTTGAAATAATCCTGTTAACACCACTTCCTGAAAATTGATCATATCCAATTCCCAAACCAAGTGTAGAATAGGTCTTCGTGGCCGGGTCAAATCTACAAATATTTGAAACATAAGTAGAATCGGCAACAATTAAATTTCCAATGTATATATAATTATTATGCTTATGAATAGTATTTGCAGTACCATAGATGGCTTTACCAAAACCCATTTGAAACACCTTGTTTGGACTTCTTCTCCATATAATTCCCGTGTTATATGATCTTGGAAATGTATTTACTTTAAAAAAACTTCCTCCTATAAACATTTTATTTGAATATCCATACTTCATGGTTGTTACATGGCTAGATCCTCCGTCAGAATGTAGCTGAATTCCCGGTAATGTAAAAGCATTGGTAGATAACCGAAGGGCAGCTATATTTTTACATGCAGAACCTGATGTGCCATTATAGTTATAAAAATCAAATCCTCCGCCTACATAAAGAGTATCTCCTACTTTTTCAAAACAATGTACAACTCCGCTTAAGCCATTTGCAGTTGAAGTACCAATTGCATGCCATGTATTTGAACTAAAATTAAATCGTGCTATGTTGTAAGCTGTTAAAGTTCCTCCGCACTGTGAAAAACTACCCCCAATATATAAATTATTGTTATGATAGAACAATTTAGTAACATTTGATGACCCCCCTTGTATTCCCTCTCCTCCCTGGCCTTGCAATGGATGAAAAGTATTGGATGAAGGGACATAAATCGCAATTTTATTTGCAGTAATACCTCCTGCTGTTACAAAATATCCTCCTAAATACAAATTTGTGCCGTCAGAAATCATATCATTAATTTGACTTGAAGTACCGGTGAAAGTACCCACTGTAACAGGTTCCCAAGAATTGGTATTAAAATCATATCTGGCCATGTTATTGTATGTTTTGGCTCCAATGGTTGGAAATCCGCCCCCAATGAATGGTGTACCATTTACAACCGCATAGGAATATACTGTAAAAGGAACGGTTATCGTGTTTGAAGACATGGAATACCACGTGTTGTTTGATAACCTGTAAACTGCAATACCAACAGCATTCAAAGTTGATGTATTACCAACCTTTTGAAAACTTCCAACGACAATTATACTATCATTTTGTTTGTATATATTATTAATTATATCATCCGTTTTAAAATTCGGTAATTTTTCAAATTTACCCGTATTGTCATTATAAATTACACCATATCGAGCATTGGAATTATTATCATAAAATGGCATAATATTAACTAGACCGGAAACTACCATAAATCTCCCTACTATAAGCCATTTAGAATTTCCTAAGTATAACGAATGTTCCGGGTATCTTGCAATATTTTCAAATCCGTCATGGGGTGTAAATATCGTATCCCATACATAGGTCTGGGATTTACCGATAAAAACCGCTAAAATTGAAAAAAGTAGAATAATCTTTCTCATATTTTTTATTTTTTTATAAAAGTATTCTGATTTTCAAATTCGTAAATACGAACTATTACGTATTTTCATTTTTCTTAATAAAAATTTTACATAAATTTGCGGCGTTGTTTGGTTCCGTAGCTTAATTGGATAGAGCATCTGACTACGGATCAGAAGGTTGGGGGTTCGACTCCCTCCGGAACCACTCCCCTCCCCCTTTAATCCTATCTTTCCAAACCTTCAACAAAATTTCTGAAACAATCTGCAGCACTGTAAATCTCTTCTTCCCTAATACAATACGGTGGTATCAGGTAAAATGTATTACCTAAAGGCCTGATTAACATTCCCCTTTCCAAAAAATATTCCTGCATTTTTCCCTTCAATGGGTTCAAATAATCCTCTCCTTTATAATTTTGTATGTCTGCCTCAGCTGCAAATATTCCCCCTTTACAGCGTAAGTTTTGTATCCCGCTTACTCCCCTGAGTTGCAGAATACAATTCCGATAAGCACTTTCCATCCTTTGAACTTTCTGCAACGTATTTTCCTTTTCAAACAATTCAATATTAGCCGCCGCAGCCGAACATGCAAGTGCATAGGCCGTATAACTGTGCCCGTGATAAAATGTGTGCATAGGGTTTTCATTTTCAAAAACTTCAACCACTTTGTCCGAAACCGAAGTCAGGCCAAGAGGCATAAATCCGCCGGTCAATCCCTTTGACAAACACACCATATCGGGCTTGCTTTTCATTTGATCGGAGGCAAGAAAAGTACCCGTTCGCCCAAATCCCGTCATCACTTCATCGGCTATGGTCAAAATTCCAAGTTCGGAACAGCGGTTTATAATTTGTTCCAAATATCGGGCCTCGTACATTTTCATGCCTGCCGCACCCTGCACCAAGGGTTCATAAATAAAAGCAATAAACGGATTTTTCTTATGTTCGATTTCTATGGTATTTAAAATATCAGGAATTTTATCATCATCGGGAAGCGGAATCAAAAACGTATCAAACAATAAATTTCGGAATGCGGCATTAAAAACATTTCGCTCGGCAGCGCTCATGCCCCCGAAAGTGTCGCCATGATAACCGCCATGAAAAGCCAGATAACGCCCCCTTTGTTCACCTTTCAGGTAAAAATACTGCCTGGAAATTTTTAATGCCACTTCCACAGCCGTGGAACCATTGTCGGAAAAAAATATTTTTTTATGATTTTGGGGAAGAAAATTTACTATTTTCTTTGCCAGAGTTTCAGCGGCTTCATGCGTACAGTCGCTGAACATTACATGGCCGAATTTTTCCAACTGCTTCCGGATGGCCTCCGAGATGTACGGATGCGAATGCCCGTGAATATTTACCCACCATGAAGCATTCAAATCTGCGATTTTATTTCCGTCCTCGGTGTACAAATACAAACCTTCTGCTTTTACAATTTTAAGCGGCTTGGATTTGCTTACCAAAGAAGTAAACGGCCTCCATATATTATCGGATGCGTACATCACAATGACTGATAGAATCGAACAATATCCTTTTCAATTGCTTGCTTAATGGCCTCGATATTATTTGAGGCCAATTCAGGAATTTCCGCCAATAACGGAAATGAAGAATGCTTTAGTATGATATCCTTCACTTCGGGTTCAAAATTACCGTTCAATACAATCCCCTTAACCGGATAATTTTTATTTTTCAGGTATTCAAACGACAATAAGCTGTGATTGATGCAACCCAAATAATTTGAGATAACCAGAATGATTTGTGCCTCAAATTTTGAAGCCAAATCAATCACAAAATATTTATCGTTCAGGGGAACCAACAACCCTCCTGCCCCTTCCACAATTAATAAATCAGGCAAATCAGGCGGAAGAAGGATTTTTTCCATACGGATTTCCTCTCCATTCAAAGCAGCAGCATAATGAGGAGATAGCGGTTGGGGATAAACGTATGTTTCTTTTAACACTCTACACTCCGGAAGATCGGACAGTATCGTTTTAATGAAGGAACTGTCGGTGCCTTCGGAAGAACCCGTTTGTACCGGCTTCCAGTAGGATGCTTTAAATTTCCTGCACAATACGGCAGACGTAAAGGTTTTTCCCACACCGGTTCCTATGCCCGTAACAAAATATCGCTTATGCATTGCTTTAATACTTTTAATTCTTCAGGGGTATTATGGGCATGAAGGGTAATCCTGAAACGTTCTTTTCCCTTTGGCACCGTAGGATATCGAATAAACTTGCAAGATATTCCATACTTTTTCATGACGGCATCCGTTTCCCCAACGGATATTTTATCTGCCGCACAATATACAGTTTGTATAGGCCCGTCATTGAAGGATGATTGTGGTTTACCGGAAAATTCTTTTTTGTATAACGAAATCAGTTGCATCAGCCGATCAAGGTTTTTTCGTTGTTCCAGCAAATCGTAGCCAATACCGATGGATTGAACAAGTTCGGGCGATGGTGCCGTGGTATAAATAAACGGCCTGCAAAAATTAATCAAATACTCTTTAAGCAAGTTACTGCATGCTACGGCTGCTCCCATTGATCCAAGCGCTTTGCCGTAGGTATAAATCCTTGCAAACAGTCGGGAATTTCCGTAAAACCTGTTGCCTGCACCAAAGGGCGCTTCAAGAGAAGTCCCCAAGGCATGGGCCTCGTCCAATATCAAAAAAACATTAGGATGACGTTCGGCAATTTTTAATATTTCGGATAACGGAGCCCTGTCCCCGTCCATGGAAAACAAGCTTTCCGTTACGACAAAAATATTTTCAACCCTTACATGCCATTTGGCAATCATATCCGCAAGCGAAGCCATATCGTTATGCCTGAACATAGCATGCTTTGCTTTTGAAAAATGTATGCCGTCAATCAATGATGCATGGCAATATTCATCAAATAAAATCAGGTCGTGGCGTGAGGGTATGGAAGACAGCAATCCGAAATTAGCCAGGTATCCTGACGAAAACAAAACGGCATTTTCGGTTTTATGGATATGTGCAATGCGCTCTTCGAGTATTTCAATATCTTTTGAATTCCCTGAAATTAAACGGGATCCTGTACTTCCGGAATTAAGATAAAATTTTTTTTTATTCTTTAAATCACGGATTTCCCTGGCATAACTTAAATAATCGTTGGAACAAAAGTCAATGCCATCCGACAGTTTGAGCGAACGATATAAATTTTCCGATTTTCTTTTAACAAGAAGCGCTTGGATGCGTTCAAGAACGTTCATGCATTGATGCCGGATTTTTTCTTTTCCGGATGCTTTGCGTAGGGGGCCATGGGTTTGATACCGAGCACTTTGAAAAGTTCCATATCCTCATGTTCACAAGGGTTGGGAGTGGTGAGTAATTTATCTCCAAGAAATATGGAATTTGCACCGGCTATAAAACATAATGCCTGGGCTTCGGTACTTAGGGAATTTCTACCGGCCGACAACCGAACCATACTTGTGGGCAGTACGATGCGAGTGGTGGCAATCATCCTGACCAGATCCCAAACCGGAACGGGGGGAGCATTTTCAAGGGGAGTTCCTTTAACGGCAACCAAGGTGTTAATGGGCACGCTTTCAGGTGCAGGTTTCAAAAGAGATAGTGTATAAAGCATTCCAATACGATCATCTTCACTTTCCCCCATTCCAATAATACCTCCCGAACATATTGTCAAACCTGCCTTACGGGCATTTTTTAGTGTGTTGATGCGGTCATTGAACTTTCGTGTTGTGATAATCTTATCGTAAAACTCTTCTGATGTATCAAGATTATGGTTGTATGCATAGAGTCCGGCTCCGGCCAATTTTTTAGCTTGTTCTTCCGTTAACATTCCCAGGGTGGCACACACTTCCATACCTAATTCTGAAATTTCCTTCACCATTTGTAATACTTTGTCGAAGTCCCTGTTATTGCGAACTTCCCTCCATGCTGCACCCAAACAAACCCTGCTGGCACCGTTCTCCATGGCCTTTTTTGCAAATTCCACCACATCTTCTTTTTCCATCAATTTGTGAATTTTGATTTCGGTGTGATATCGGGCAGCCTGGGGACAATAAGCACAATCTTCAGGGCATCCCCCGGTTTTGATGGACAAAAGCGAACTCATTTGCACTTCCGCAGGGTTATGATACCGGCGGTGAACTTCAGATGCCCTGCTGATGAGTTCAAGCAAAGGCAATTGATAGATGGCTTTGATTTCTTCTTTAGTCATATACCGCTGGTGCCGCCCAAAATGCTGATGTCGGTATCAAGGGCAATATTTTCCGGCTTCAGAATGATCACCGGAACCGTGCTGTGATGGATAATCTGCTGGGTATAAGGGCCAAGGAAAAAACCGCTGAGTTCGGCATCCTGATCACTCATCACAATAATGATATCGCCGTTGTTTTTAAGAGTATAATGTATGGTGGCCGTTGCCCTGTTTTTAACGTTTTCAATCAAATCAACATTATACATTATTCCTTTTTCTTTAAAGAAATTTTCCGTTTGTTTTAACATAATTTGAATGTCATTTTTATATTCAGGCTCATCGGCCCCAAGCAAACCCAAGACATGCACATGGGACTTAAAGGTTTGAGCAAATTCGGCTGCATAATTTACTTTCTGGCGAGTATTGGCACTGGTATCAATGGGTAGTATGATGTGGTTATATCCTTTCTTGGTGGCTTCCATGCGTGTGCATAAAACAGCAGCATTTGATTTGGTGGCCACTTTCAAAGTATTACTGCCGATAATGAGGTTCTCTATCGGTCCATATCCGTGAGTTCCCATGGCTATAAAATCAATTCCGAGTTCATCCACGGTGGCAAGTATTTCCTTATGCGGATTACCTGTTTTAATCACAGTGTTGATATTTACCTTGAACATTTTCGAAATTTCATCCGCCCACTCGGTAAGTTTTTCATTTGCCTTTTCATGAATTATATCTTTTTCCACATGCACTTCCGGCATCAAAATATTTAACACAGGATTAGATACCGATACCACATGCAGCAAATAAATGTCCCCTTTGGTATATTGTGCAATAAAACCTGCGTGGTTTATAGCCACTCTGGAAGTTTCCGAAAAATCTACGGGTACTAAAATTTTAGAAGATTTGAACTTTAACATATTACATTACTTTTAGGGCTAAGGTATATAAAAAAAATTAAGTTTAATATAAGTTGAATCAGTTTTTTATAAAATCCTCAAGTTCCGATTGTTGTAAGGTAATGTGATTTCTTTTCATTTTAAGCACTCCATCCTGAATAATGTATATACGGGGTAAAGCTGTTCCGGCAAGCCGGACAAACGTTTTCCCCAAAACAAACGAATAGGGTATTCCGGTACAACGGGTATCATCCATAAATTCCTTTAATTGCGGCTTATCACCGTTAAGAATCAGGTAAAAGGGCAAATTCGGGTTCAATTCCTTCATCAATTTTATTTTTTTGGCAGCTATCCTGCAATGAGGGCAAGTCAGGCTTAAGAATGCAACGATATGTTTGCCTTGACGAAAATCCACACTTACGGAATCTACTTTATCCTTATCCCGGTTTTCATACAACAAATCTAATGGTAACATCATGCCTATACTTTCATCATCCATCAGCATTTTATCATCATAAAACACAGGATTAAGAATATGAGGAAGTAACATGGTGCTTGTCAGTAAAACAGAAAAAAAAACCGCATTTCTTTTTTTAAACTTCCAACCTTCCATTTTCAACGGAAATACGGCCGACAATATCAATATCATCAAACTATTTTTGATAAGGGCCTCGGCTGGCGACATATAAATAACCTCACCAAAGCAACCGCAATTTTCCTCGCCTGTACTGGCGACAATTTGGTAAAAAAGATAAGAATTAAATGCCATCAAAAAAACAATGGCCCATAAAGCAGTCTTTTTTAATTCATAGTTGACAACTAACAATATTCCCGTAATAATTTCAAGGCCAATCACAAACCGAGCTATCCAGGGTGCAGTTTTCCAGCCGGCAATTCCAAGGCGCACGAATGCCATTTCAAATGTTTCGATGACAGGATCAAGCTTGGTATAAGCTGATACGATAAAAACCAAACCGCAAATAACTACCAATAAACGAATAAACCACTCTAAAATAATTTTCATTGCATTAAATAAATTTACATTTCCTCATGGCAAACACACACATCCTCAGCAAAATCCACCCGTGCCTGAAGCGGGATATATTGGTTTCTCCGTAGGTTCTTTCCCTGTATCGGATGGGCACCTCCACCATTTTTAAGTTTAGTTTGTGTGCGCCGAAGAGTAAATCAAAATCACCGAAAGGGTCAAATTCCCCAAAGTAGGAACGGTTTTCAACCAGGCGTAGGTAATCTTTTCTGAACATCACTTTGGTGCCGCAAAGTGTATCTTTAAATCGTTGTCCTAAAAGCCAGGTAAACATCCAACTGAAAAAAATATTGCCCAGGTAATTCAAAAATCGCATGGCCTCTTTTTCCATCGGATAAACAAGCCGTGTGCCGTTAATAAATTCGCCTTTTCCGGTTTTGATGGCTTCGTAAAATTTAGGCAGATCTTCAGGGGGAACCGTCAGGTCAGCATCCAAAATCATCAGGATATCCCCCGTGGCCATTTTAAAACCTTCCCTAACAGCATCGGCTTTACCTTTTCCTTTTTGTCTTCCGATCAGTATGTTATGTGTGGATGAATATTTTTTCTGAACCTCTTGTATTACCTCCCAGGTATTATCGGTACTGTTGCCCTCAATAAAAATGATTTCCATCTTGCTTCCAAAGCGAGGCATGCGCAAAATGGCGTTTTCAATATTGCCGCTTTCGTTCTTTGCAGGTATGACAATACTGACGGAATATTCCCTGGTATGCTCATGAAAACATTGAGGTAAAGGACGTGCAAAGCTGTAAATATTCAATCCGAAATACCGGAATGGGAACAATTGTGCAAGATATTTATTAAAAAGGGCAGAAATAAAAGGGATATAAATGGGAAATACAAACCTTCGGGAGGTCCGGTAAACGTCAAATTGACTCAAATAGAGCAGATTATTAATATCTCTAAGTGAAAGCCAGTTCTGAATGGGTGTTTTGGGCTTAATACCCAAAAATTCGATGAGTTTGATCATAGGCTCCCAAAAATGATTGTAATATTGAACGATGACACGGGTATGTTCGTGGCAAAATCCATGAATTTTTTTGAACAACTCCTGAATATCGTCGGTGAAGCCCACCAGGTTACTCAGGATGATAATATCAAATTTTTTTTCGGTTTGATAATCCATAATGTCCGACAGCACAAACTCAATTCCCAGATGCGCGTACTTTTTTTTGGCTACTTCAATTTGTTTGTCGGAAAAATCCACCCCGGTTTTATTACTTCCCGGAAGAGCTGCAAGAAGGTCGCCCGTACCGCAACCAACTTCAAGAATGGATGATGATTTATGACAGAAATAAGACAAATAATCCGTGATTTCTTTCCAATAATATCTGGATATGAAATTTTTTTTTAATCGCTTAGGAGAATTGAAATATGCTATGATCTGCTCCTTTTTCACGGTTCAGAAGCACCAAAATTACATACATTCTGCTTATTTCGTTATTCCAACCTTCTTAAGTTGATGCCGGTTGCTTCTTTAAGCACCAATGGAAATTTTTCCACCTTTACCGAAGCGCTGTCGAGGCCAAATGCACTTTCCTCACTTAAACTTACTGACTTTAACACTTCGTAAGCATTGCATATCATTTTTTCATGAATGGGAAGTTCGTTATCGTAAGACATGATTTTTTCAATCACAACAAATTTAAAATCACCGATGATGTTATACTTCTGAAGGGATGTATATCGGCTGGTGATGTCCACTTCACCGTTTTTCACCAGGTCTTCCACCACTTTTCTGAACATTAAGTTCAGTCGCGGGGCAACACGAAATCCTAATTTAAAATCCACGCGGATAATGTCGTTGGGGACAATGTGGGTTACCCTGTAATCCATGCGGTAGGGTTCGTCTTTAACATCCACATGCACAAACCAATAAATGTCGGCCCGCTTGGGCCTTTTGTGAAAAATGGAATACAGCACTTTCGATTCAATTTCATCCACTCGATTGGCTGCGGTAAGATACACCAGGTGAGTGGCATATTTCGGAATAGATTCGTCTTTACTAAGTTCCGTTAAAGCAGGTATGTGCTCATCCAATTTAACAAAATCAATATACCGATGGCGGATTTTTTTTCCGAAATGCCAAATAATCATAATCAAACTCAAAGAAAATGCTATCAACAACGTGAGCCAGCCCCCGTGCGTAAACTTTCCCAAATTGGCAATAAAAAACATTCCCTCAAGAACAATATAGAATGCAATAAAAACCATAATGAACATGAACGGATATTTTTTCATGTGCAAATAGAAATTAAGCAAAGTCGTACTCATCATAAACGTAGTGATAATGGCCATGCCGTAGGCCGCTTCCATATTTTCTGATTTTTTAAAATATAATGTAATGAAGATACATCCGGCAAGCATCAGCCAATTCAATGCAGGAATATAAATCTGTCCGCGTAACTCAGTGGGGTATTTCACCTTCATCTTGGGCCAAAGGTTAAGGCGCATGGCTTCGTTGATGAGGGTAAAAGATCCCGTAATCATCGCCTGAGATGCAATGATGGCGGCGGCCGTCGCGATGACTATGGAATAAGGCAAAAAGAAATCGGGAACGATGGCATAAAAAGGATTGGCAGAACGGAATTCACTCATGCGTTGACCTTCATGGGCAATAAGCCATGCTCCTTGTCCGAAATAATTAATCAATAACATCATTTTTACAAAAATCCAGGTAGCCCTGATATTCCTTTTACCGCAATGGCCCATGTCGCTATATAATGCTTCGGCTCCGGTCGTACAAAGAAACACTGCTCCCATAATGAAAATTCCTTTAGGATGTGTTTTTAAAAGCTCGATCGCATAAATCGGATTAAGTGCCTTAAAAATGGAAAAATTCCCCATTATTTGAACAAACCCCACAATGCCCAGCATTAAAAACCATATTAACATCGCCGGGCCAAATGATTTTCCTACAAAGTGCGTACCAAACTGTTGAATAAAGAACAATATAAACAGCACAAGTATTACCAAAGGCACGGGATTAAAATTCGGATTAAAATACTTTAAACCTTCTAATGCTGCAGAGACAGAGATAGGAGGAGTAATGATGCCGTCGGCAAGCAAGGATCCTCCACCAATTAAAGCCGGAAAAATTAACCACTTAAACTTTGTTCGTTTGACAAGGGTATAGAGAGCAAAAATACCTCCTTCCCCTTTATTATCGGCTCTTAGCATTACCACCACATACTTAATGGTGGTTTGAAATGTCAATGTCCAAAAAATGGCAGACAAAGCTCCGAGAATGATTCTGCTGTTGATAGGATCATCTCCCACAATAGCACTCATTACATATAAAGGGGATGTACCAATGTCTCCGTATATGATGCCCAGGGCCACTAGGAAACTGGTAACAGTGAGGCGATTCAACCGCTCAATCGACTGTATATCCATAAAACATTCAAGCGTAAAAATATGTTATTTCCCTGTTGGATAGCGTTTAATTTTTGTATTTTTACCGATAATGCTTTTGTCTAAAAGAATACTTACCATAGTTATTGTTTTTTTGTTTTTAATACTAAAAATAAAGCCTACTCATAACAAAGCCGGCGAAATCATATACAAAAGAATTCAACCCACTGCCACGTTAGTTAACGGAGTATATGTTCCCATTTTTAAATTTGAATTCATTATTCGGACCTATACAGAAATCAACAGTCCCGGAGGAAATGCCGATCGTTGTAAACTGACATTGCATCTTGGTAATGGTGATAGTTTGGTTCTTCCCAGAACGAACGGTCCTGCCGGTCCAACCTCGGGTGATTGTGCCGGTACATTTAGCGGTCAGGTTATTAACCCTACCACTAAATATAATGAATACAAAGGGGTTTATCAATATGCCAATCCGGGTATTTACAAAGTTTATGTTTATGATCCAAACCGAAATGAAGGGGTAGTCAACATTCCGAATTCGGTGGATCAGCCCTTTTATCTTGAATCGCTTTTGGTGATAGATAATTTTGTTGGGTCAAACACTTCACCCATTCTCACATCTCCTCCACTCGATCAGGCTTGCCTTGGCATTTGTTTTTATCATAATCCGGGGGCTTATGATCCCGACGGTGATAGTTTAAGTTTTGAACTAACATATTGCAGAGGAGTTGACCAACTTGGTAATATTGGACAGCCCATTCCAGGTTATACTTATCCCGCAACCGGGCCTGGGGGCAGTTTCAGCATTCATCCGACCACCGGCCTTTTGAAATGGTGCGTCCCTCAATCGCCCACCGGAGAATATAACATTGCTTTTATCGTAAAAGAATGGCGAAAATACGGTAATCAAAGGGTACTCATCGGGTACGTACTGAGGGATATGCAAGTAAAGGTGTTGCAATGCAGTACCAACCTTCCCCCTTTTATAAAGCCCATTTCGGATACCTGTGTGGTGGCAGGAAATCCTGTTATTAAAAATTTTGAAGTAAGCGATCCCAACAACGGCAATATAGTGCTCATTTACGGCTTGGGCGGAACCTTTACTGATGTTAACCCTAAAGCCACCCTTTCTTTTACTTCTGCACAATTCATCGCCCCCAATACCAGCACCATTTGTACTTACACATGGTCAACGCAATGCAGCTATATTCGTAACCAGCCCTATCAGGTACTGATAAAAGCGGAAGATCAGCAATTGCCCGTAAAACTCACCTATTTTGAAAGTTTTTTTATTAAGGTGGTACCTCCGCCCATTCCCGGCCTGACGGTTAATCCATCGGGAGTATATATGAACCTGAATTGGCAGCCGGCTCCCTGCAATCCACCTAACAATCCGATAGTCGGCTACATTATTCACAGAAAAGAAGATTGTATTCCGTTCAACTATGATCCCTGCAATGTTACTAAGCCCTCGTTTTATGGCTTTCAGGCAATTGATACCGTACCTCCGTCCGTTTTGTCTTTTACCGATACCAATAACGGCATGGGGTTAGTAATAGGGCAAGATTACAGTTATGTAGTTCAGGCGCTTTATTTGGACGGTTCAATAAGCCATGCCGGTAATCCTGTGTGTCAACGCCTAAAACTTGATGTCCCTGTCTTGCTGAATGTGGATGTGATGAGCACCTCTGCCTCAGGCGGTTCTGTTTTTGTGCGATGGTCAAAGCCCAAAACCAATGCAGGTAACTTTGATACGCTTGCAAACCCCGGCCCCTACCAGTTTTTACTTTTTCATCGGCTTTCATCTACGGGAAATTATACATTAATCCATACTATTACCAAAAATCAATTTTATCAATTTAATACCTTGCAAGACACTTCCTACATTCATTCTAATCTTAACACTGAAAGCCAACAGCACCAGTACAGAGTAGCTTTTGTTGCATCCACCGGTACCATCGGTTTCAGTTCTCCTGCCAAAAGCATTTTCCTTTCCACCACCGGCTCCGACAGAAAAATCATTCTGAACTGGAACGTACAGGTTCCATGGAAAAATAACCTTTACAGGATTTACAGGAAAAATCCATCCCAAACCGCCTATACACTACATGCCACCGTTCCGGGCAGCGTTACTTCCTATGTTGACAGTACTTTAATCGTAAACAAATTTGTTTATTGCTATTACGTTGAATCTTCGGGGGCATATTCCTATTCTGCATTTCCCTCCCCTTTAATTAACCGTTCACAAGAATCCTGTGCTCGTGCACTGGACAATGTACCTCCTTGCAGTCCTACTATATCAGCCAATGCCGATTGCATACAAGGCAATTTGCAGTTGAACTGGATGATCCCCAATTCCCATTGTGCTGCCGATATTACCAAATATATCCTTTTGAAAAAAGAGACGGAAAGCGAACCATTTCAATTGATTGATACGCTTTACGGAAAAGGAACACTGAGTTATTCTTTCAGCGATTTGGATGACATTGTGGGATGTTATGCCGTCAGGGCCATTGATTCAAGCTTGAATGTTAGTCCGCTTGTAGATTCCATATGCATAGAGAATTGTCCGGAATTTGAACTTCCGAACATTTTCACTGCTAACGGTGATGGTGTAAACGACTTCTTCAAAGCCATAAAAGTACGGCAAATTAAAAAAATTCACCTCACAGTTTTCGACCGTTGGGGAGTGAAAGTTTTCGAAACCGAAGATCCTTATTTTCGATGGGATGGTACAAGCATTGTCACAAAAAGAAAAGTTGCCGACGGAACGCTATTCTATGTTTGTGAGGTTTATGAAAAACGACTTAAAGGAATCCGCAAACGCGTCCTGAAAGGATATGTACAAGTGGTAAATTAATGCACTATATTCTTTTTCAACGTCTAACGGAAGCCCTAAGCCATGTATTTAAAAACGGAACAAAAGCAGATAAAGCACTTGAACTAATTTTCAATAAGTACAAATCCACCGGTAGTCGGGACAGAAAATGGATTGCCGGATGGTTTTATGAGGTGGTAAGATACTATGAACGATATGCATTTTGTGCACAAACCAGGGAAAACCTCTGGGAAATTTGTGGTACTGCACTTTTGTTATCGGGGATAAAGTTGCCCGATTTTTCTGATTTTAAAAATTTAAAAAAAAGAGAAAAAACCATATGGAAAAATTTTGAATTCGCAAAAAAAGACGATTTTATTTTTGAAAGTTTTCCGAAAATCTGGAAAATATTAAATGAGAAAGAAAGATTAGAACAAAGAATTCCGGGTTGGATGAAAATGTTAAATCGTGAGGCTTTACCAATAATTCGTGTAAACACCATTAAAACATCAGCTTTAAGCTTGGAAGAAAATTTTAAGCAAAAAGGGATTTCAGTAAAAAAAGTTCCCGGATATCCTGATCTTTTCATTCTACCCGATAAACGAAATTATTTTCAAACATCGGAATTTAAAGAAGGTTGGTTTGAATTTCAGGATACGGGTTCCTATGAAATAGGAAAATTTTGTTGTGTGAAGCCCGGTATGAAAGTCATGGACATATGTGCAGGTGCAGGGGGAAAAACATTACATTTGGCTTGTTTGATGGAAAACAAAGGCAAAATTATATGTACCGACATTCATGAAAGCAAACTTATTGAATTGAAAAAAAGAACGGCAAGAGCAGGAATTCAGAATACCGAAATTTTCGGAATAATAAGTGATGAAAAGGCTTATGACAAACTCTTAAAGAAATATCACGAATGGGCGGATGTGGTATTGTTGGATGCACCCTGCACTGGCAGCGGTGTAATTAAAAGAAATCCTGACGTCAAATATAAAATTGATATTCGCTTTTTAAATGATACCATTGAGTTACAACGAAAAATTTTAACTAAATATTCACCATTAGTAAAAAAAAACGGTTATCTTGTATATGCTACTTGCAGTATTTTCGAATCTGAAAACGAAAAACAAACTGAATGGTTTTGCAAAGAATTTAAAATATTTAAAAAAATTGAAGAAAAATTTCTTCCTCCAACAGACATTAATGACGGATTCTATATGTGTAAATTTCAAAAAACAAGTCTATGAAAAAAAATATCATCATGATGTTTTTCACTTGTGCTACAACTTACATGGCACAAATAAATGTCAGTGCTGATGAATTTGAAAAAAAATTAAAATCAGACAAAAATGCCGTGTGTATTGATTTACGTACCCCTGAAGAAATTAAAAAACATGGTAAAATTCCGTTGGCCATTGAAATCGACTGGCTTTCCAATGACAGTGAGCAAAAATTATCCGCATTAGATAAAAGCAAAAATTATTATGTGTACTGTGCAGGAGGGGGCCGCAGTGCAGAAGCGATGGAATGGATGTTGAAAAACGGATTTAAAAACGTTATCAATCTGGAAAAAGGCTTCAATGAATGGAAGAAAAAAGGAAAAAAAGTAGAAGAGTTAAAATAATATTTGAACTTAACTGATTAAAATCATACTGCATATTGACTCTGATCATCTTTTTTTTACCTATACCATTAGAATTTTGCATCATAAAACAAAAAAAGGAGGTCAATATGTCAAACATTAAAAAATTCGAAAACCTTTGGGACGTACCGTCCATATTCTCTGATTTCTTCGATACAGAGAAATTCTTTGGCAATGCGTTTCCGAACGCTTTCAAAAATCTGCCTGCCGCCAATGTTAAAGAAACCGAAAAGGAATTTAAGGTAGAGTTGTCAGCTCCCGGTTTCAAAAAAGATCAATTAAAAATTGAAATGAAAGACGATATTCTTACTATTAAAGGGGAATATCAACACGAAAAAACGGAAGAAAAAGAAACCTACACGCGCAGGGAATTTTCACAAAGTTCTTTTATCCGTAACTTTCAATTACCTTCGTCTGCCGACACCGATAAAATAAATGCAGAATATAAAGATGGTATACTCAATATCCATATACCTAAAAAGGAAGAGGTTATCAAAAAAAGCAGCGTAAAAGAAATTAAGCTGCAATAAAGCTCAGCATGAATTTAGTATTATGAAATTAAAAGCTGCTTTAGTGCAGCTTTTTTATTTTATATATTTTCTTTTACTAAAAAAAATTCCCCCATTGGAAGCATTAACTAACCAGATAAAATTTCGGTTTTCAAAGAAAATAATTTGCATATTTGATTCGAATGTAAATTTTTCTTTAATATCAAAAGAAGGAAAAGTAAATTTTCCAAAATTGTTTGCTTTCAAAACAAATACATTTTTTTTATAATTATCCTGTACCATTGAAATATGAAGTACCGAGTCAAAAGAATGCGGATAAAGATCTGAAAAAGAATTAAAATCAAAGGTTGAATCTGAAAAAAATTTGTTGGGTAATGAAAGGTTCAGCTCACTAAAGACATTATTTTGCGGTTCTGAAATGATTGAAATTTTAAAAGAAGGTTGCTCCGTATGTATATTTTTGCTAAAAAAACAAACCGGAAAAAAATATCCATTTTTTAAGCCCCACCCCCACGAAGAAAATTGATATTCCACTTCACTAATTGTTTTAATCATAAAGTTCATCGGTGCAGCTTTTTCAATATTATATTCTTTTAATTTTTTTAAGTTGATATTTGTGTATACCGTCCATGTTCTGACTATTTCCATACTACTGTCCAGTATGGTAAACTGAAAAATTTTATTTCTGATTAGATTTTTAATTGTGTGTTTTCTTCCCGTTACCACATAATATTGCTTCAAAAGGGTATCGTATGAAAAACAATAAACCCGATTTATTATCGTATCGGTATCATAAGTTAATCTTTTGTAATATTTTATGTTCCCGGTTTTGTCATCAATAGCCAATGCCCACCACCCCATTTTTTCACCTTTATTTATGTAAACATTAAGCAAAAGCGAACCATCAAATACACCGAATGATTTTATATCCGAAACTTTTCTGTTTTTAAAATCATATTGCCATACTTTCTCATATCTTAAAAAATTTTTTTCATCAGGAACCCATTTTCGTTTATTAATAAAAAAATTTTCCTTACTGCTATCCCTTATCCAAAAAGCTTCATAACGAAAATTTTTTTCATAAATCCTCAAGGGTAATGGAACAAACCATTCATTAACCGTATTAGCATCCAAAGATAAAATCCAATTTTTTTCTTTAGTTTCAGGAGTATACTTTAATACAGCATATTGATTAGATTTTTTCTTGTTAAAAAATACAAACATTTGTCCATGTACAAATTTTCCCTCATATAAGACAAATCCTGCATTTTTTTCAAATGAATTTGGTAAAGAAATAGTGTCTTTTCTTTTAGGATTAGTAGAGTCTTCATAGAATTCTAACATTAATCTTTTCTGTTCAAAGATTACTTTTATCAACTCATTTTCCGTAGGAACAAAAATGAAGCTCTGGGAAAAAACATGATAAAAAACAAAAAAATAGAATAATTTATAATATCTTTTTTGTTTGTTCATATTTTAAAATTAATTTGTAATAAAAAAGAATACCGAAGATATATAAAACCGCTGTTACCAAAAACACCTGTTTAAAACTTAAACCGGAATAAAACATCTGGCCTGCCAGCAATCCGCTGATAACATAACTTCCACTCCAGATACCCGAAGTGATGGCACTTGCAAGCCCCCTTCTTTTGTCGCCTACATATTCCATTACCACTTCCGTAGTCATGGGGCCAGCCATGTTCATCAGCGGCTGACGGAGCAAAAAGGAAATCAAAGCAACCGGCAAGGCCAAATCATAAGCGCTGAAATCTTCCGTGTATGCCAGTATAATCAAAAACAAAACCGCGAGGGATTGAGTTAAAGGAACTGCAATCTTGTAGGAAAAATTTTTCTTAATCCACGGAACACTTAATGAACCAAAAGCCACCAAAACAGCTGCCAGAAAACTGAACAAGGAAAAATCCGTAGAAGGTATTCTATGAACACGATAAAAAAATAAAGATATTAAAGGAATTGTAAAGCCCGCGCCCACCGCTATTATAAGTGTGGGTAACAATGCCTCGGAAAGCAACAAACCGTCTTTCATCGATAAGCGATTGTTTTTTTCACTCTCTTTTACGTATTCAGCATGCATGGGAGGAGTAATCAACCACAAAGAAATAAAACCTGTCAATGCCATTAGACATATGCCAAGCATCAAATTCTTTTCACAGAATAATTCAGGATTTATCTTGCTCAAAACATAAATCAATATCCCGCTTACAATCGATCCAAAACTCCAGGTTGAATAACTTAGAGACAAAGCATGTGTAGAGTATCCCGATGAAACATGCTTCAATAAATAAGGAATAACCGGCACTTGCATGAATGTGAATGAAGCGCCCCAAAGGAAAAGAAGCACGGAAGCCAAAGTGAAATTTTTCAAATCCACGCCCCATACTATTCCCATACCGAGCATAGGAACCAATAAGGAAGCCCAACGAAACATTCTTAAAGTGTGCCTTCCGATTCTTAAGGCGCCCAATGGAATGGCCAGAATAAATACACCCGCAAACCTGCATACTATTTCCCATGCAATTTCATCGTTCCTGAGATACTTTTGTGCCATAAACACCGGCAACAAATACATCAGCGTAGCATTTACCATCTGAATGCAGAACTCCGCATAGATTAACGATAAAATTCCCGAAGGAAGTTTCAGATAATCCCTCATTCCAAAACTGAAAAAATTTCGTTCACTGCTGATTCAACGCTTGTATGGGAAATTATAAATTTGTTTGTCCACTGATTCATAAACCATGTTATCTGCCTTTTGGCATAACGGCGAGTGTTTTTTTCAATGAGACCCAAAATTTCTTCATCGCTTTTACCATCATTTTCAAACCACTCCCGGTAGCCCACCGTTTTTAAAACAGGCAAATGCTTATATTGTTTCAGCATAATGGCTTCTTCTTTTAAACCCGATTGGGCCATTTGAAGAACCCTATGGCGTATGTTTTGATGCAATTTCTCCTTAGGCGGAAGTATGAGAAAATAATATATTTTGGCATTAAAATCATACTCCGGTAAATTTTCATCGGGAACTGCATCCGGATATTCATGGACAATTTCCAATGCCCTTTGAATTCTTGCGGGATTTTTTTTGTCGGTAACATCAAACCATAATTTTGATTTTTCCTTAAGCATCTGTAAAAGATACTCTGTTCCCTGCTTCAAGCGGATTTCATTGTAATATTCCCTGGTTTGGACTGATTTAAGCGGATAATCTCCGAGACGGTTAAAAACGGACTTAATATAAAAACCCGTTCCCCCAACGAGTATCAGAGTATCATATTTGTTTAAGAGTGTTTCGATTTTCATCCTGCATTCCGATGCGAAGCGGCCTGCCGACAGTGGTTCATGTATGGAATGCGATGCAATAAAATGATGGGGAACATGACTAAGATATTCATCCGGAGGCCTTGCAACTCCAATTTTTAATTCACGGTAAATCTGGCGGGAATCGGCAGAGATGTTTTCTGTTTTGAGTTTTTGTGCAAGCCGGTAGGCAATTTCTGTTTTGCCGGAAGCTGTCGGGCCTCCTATGACCAGAATTTTTTTGGGCATATCCGTCTTGCTTAAACCACATTCATGGCCTGTTCGCGAAATTTTTCAATTTCTTCCTTAACGGAAACTGCCCATTTTTGGATTCCGGCATGTGCCGCTTTATTGGAAAGGGTATTAATCTCACGGTGCAGTTCCTGGCAAAAAAAGACCATTTTTTTTCCGGGGTTTTCTTCATTCATGCACTCTTTCAGATGTTCCAGGTGCATCCCAAACCTGTCCAATTCCTCGCGTATATCCATTTTTTCGGCGTAATATATTAACTCCTGCTCCAGGCGATTCATGTCAAACTCTGCCGAAAGTTCCAAGAGTTGTTTTCTGATTTTTTCTTTTTGTATTTCTAATCTTCCTGGTTCAAGTACACGGATTTCTGAAAAATAATTTTCAATCCATTTAATTCTTTCAAGAAAAAAAGATTTCAACTTCTCCCCTTCTCTTCTTCGGAATGTATCGGCATTATGAAGCGCAGCGGTTACAACTTTTTCAATAAGGTTTCCGGAATTCAAAAGCAAACTCTCGGAATTTTTTTCCGATACCCCTTCCATGCGAATCAGTGTTGATAGCACTCCGCTCATATCGGCATTGATATCGGCTGCTGCTTTCTGAATTTCACTGTAATATTTTTTCAGGACTGAAGTATGAATCACTACCGGCAATTCCTCGTCCGAGTGAAGGGTTATGTAAATGTCCACGCGCCCGCGTTGCAAAATTTCCTCGGCTTTTTTTCTTAAAACCAAATCCTGCTCGCCCAGAAAAATATTGGAATGTAAATAAACATCCATCCCTTTTCCATTTAGAGTACGTACATCACATTTCACTGATTTGCCCCCTTCAGCAAGGGATGCATGGCCGAAGCCCGTCATGGATTTCATTTTGCTTTTAATTTTAAATTAATCAGATACAATCCCAAAATAATCAAAATTCCCGACATGATTTTAACGGGCGTAAGATGGTCTTTCCCCATCGCCACTGCAATAATTCCCGCCAGTAAGGGCTGCAGGTAAATATAGGCGCTTACGGTTTCGGGCGTGTGTATTTTTAATCCATATAAATTAAACAAGTATGCAAAAAAAGTGGTCATCACCACCACAAAAAATAAGGCAAACCAGGCCATAGGGGTGAAAGCGGCATAATTTACATGCAAGGTTTGATAGAAAGTAAAAGGAGCATATATCATAAAGCCGAAAACAAACAGCCACTTCATCACCCAAACGGGATGGTGTGACTGAAAAAGTTTACGGCTCTTCACAATAAAAAGCGCCCACGAAGAAGAATTAACTAAGGTCATGACATCTCCGGCCCATGTATCGCTGCCAAAGGAAAAATCACCGCGAAAACTGATCAACGACATAGCCCCGATGACGCATGAAGCCAATCCTGCCCACTGTGCCCAACCTTTTACCAATGCCGTCGAAAATAAAAAAACCAAAACAGGATTGGACACCATGATGATGGCAGAATTGATGGGTGTGGTGTGGCTTAATCCCCAAATAAAGAAAACCTGGTTGATCACCACTCCGGGCAACGACAGTATGAATAACTGCTTCAGTATTTTCTTGTCGTATTTTACGCATTGCTTTACCAACAAAAATTCCAATAACAAAAACAAAATTGCCGCACCTCCTATCCTGAGCAATACCATCTCAAACGGGCCAATATAATCAGGCATGGCTTCCTTCACCATGGAATAATTAAAGGCATAAATCACCTGCGCCACCAACAGATAAATATGCCCCCAAAAAGCCGTCATGAAAAAAACGGGGCAAAATTCCGTTTTTTAAGGGATATTGCAAAATAAATAATAAATATTTTTTATTTATTTTTATATTTCAGTTAATTTCGTATTTTTGCTCATGCCTGTTATTGAGACCAAAGACATTCTAAAAGCGGCTAACGGGAGAATTTTTAAGAGAATTGTTTCCTTGGTACCCTCGTTTTCCTGTACGCTTTATGAAATGAGCGAGGGTTTGTTGCCCGTTGGTATTACAAAGTTTTGCAACAGGCCTGAAATGATGTTCAGGACGGTACCCAGAGTTGGAGGAACGAAAAACATTCATGTGGATAAAATTCTTTCCCTTTCCCCCGATTTGGTTTTGACTTCCAGGGAAGAGAACATACGCGAACAGGTGGAAGCCCTTGCCCAACACACTAATGTCTGGCTCACCGACATCAAAACAATACCGGAAATGATGGAGTGGCTTGAAAAAACTATTACGATTACGGGATATGAAGGCAAAGGGAGAGAAATCTACAAAAACCTGGAGTTCACGCTTAATAAAATAAAAAACAAATTAGCAGGCAAGACAGTCGTTTATTTTATTTGGAAAGAACCCTGGATGAGTGTGGGATGCGATACGTTTATTCATGCCATCCTCGAACATTTAGGGATGAAAAATTTGTTCGGAGGGCACACCAGGTATCCGTCCGCCACACCCGAGGAAGTTAAGCAACTCAAGCCCGATTACATTTTCCTTTCTTCGGAGCCCTACCCTTTCAAACCAAAGGATGCCGAAGAATGGCAGCCATTCTTCAACGACAGTAAGGTAATGTATGTACAGGGCGAAATTTTTTCATGGTACGGCAGTGCTTTGCTCGATTGGAACAAAGTTGATTTTGAAAAGTTTTAGTTACAATGCCAAATCATTCTGATTAGTTTTATAAACGATAATTTCATTTATTTGTAAATCGTATATGAGCACTTTATTAATTACTGTTTTCATTACCACATACTTTTTCATCATCATAGAAGACAAAATAAAAATCTCCAAATCTGCCATTGCCTTGACGGGCGGCATATTAATGTGGCTTATAATATTTCTCGAACAAGGGCAAGACTTACCCATGGAAGGAATATATCATGCCTTGGAAGAAATAGCATCAGTTTTGTTCTTCTTATTAGGTGCCATGACCACTGTGGAAGTTATCGACATCCATGGCGGCTTTGAATACATCACACAGAAGATATCGCGCCTCAGGCCGTCGGCTTTGTTTTTTTGGATATCCATGTTGGCCTTTATCCTTTCTTCATTTCTGGACAACCTGACCACCACCGTGTTGATGGCTTCATTGCTCTCGAAAACCGTGAGCAGCGATGCCATGCGAAAATACACGCTGGCGTGTGTGGTTCCGGCAGCCAATGCCGGAGGAGTATTCAGCCCTATTGGGGATGTGACCAGCACCATGTTGTGGATTTCGGAACGGCTGAGTTCCATGCACATGATCCTGACGCTGATCATCCCATCATTGGTATGTTTTTTTGTACCTTACTTATATACACGCCGCATCGGAAAGAAAAACAAATGGTGGAATGAACAAATCAAACCAAATTCCCTGAAAGAAAAGAATAATTCGTCGTTATTTATTCTGATTTTCGGCATTTTCATGTTGCTCACCTCTCCCATATTAAAAACCACGGCCGGCTTACCTCCTTTTGCAGGAATGTTGTTGGGCTTGGGAACCATGTGGGTAATTTCGGAAATCATCGAAAGAAGGAGGCCCGAAATGAAAAACACCGTGGCTAACGCCCTGGCCAGGATAGATACACCGGGTATTCTTTTCTTTTTCGGTATTCTTATGGCAGTTTCGGCGCTGGGCTACATCGGCACCCTAAGAGAATTTTCCGAGGGCCTGAGCCGGGTATTTTCCGATTACAGGGTTTTGCATTTTTTCACGGGAATCATTTCGGCTGTTCTGGATAACGTTCCATTGGTAGCCGGATTGATGGAAATGTACCCACTGGAAATGTACCCTACCGATCATGCTTTCTGGAACCTGTTGTGCTATTCATCCGGAACCGGCGGCAGTTTATTGATCATCGGTTCGGCAGCAGGAGTTATCGCCATGAATTCAGAAAAAATTTCTTTTACCTGGTATTTAAAACACATGACCTTTCCGATATTTTTAGGTTACCTTGCCGGCTACCTGATGCTTATTTTTATGATTTAAAAAATAAAATATTTTAAAAAATGTTGTTGGTGTAAAAAAAAATTAAGTTATTGATTTTCAATTAAATACTTTAAATTCATCCGTGAAATTTTATAAATGAATATATAAATTTTCACGGTTATTTATTTTTATTTTTTATTAAATCAGGTAAATAATGACGAATGAAGCGTGCGATTGAACAAACCTTGATGTTTTTAATTTCATAATCTTCACCATCAGGTTTGATAATAAAATTAAACGGGGTTTTCAGATCCTCCGCTGATTGAAAAAAACCTTTTGGAACATCAGGTGCATTGCTGAGTTTGATTTCCACCGAACACCAGGGCTTGTTTCCTAATACCAGAACCAAATCTGCTTCGGCGCCGTGATGTGTACGGTAATAATAAGGTTCCAGGCCACGCGGAGCATGTTGAATGATTTGTTCAATCACAAATCCCTCCCAGGAATATCCTGAATAAATATGACCTTGTAAATCCTCATAAGAATGAATACGATGCATAAAATGTAACAACCCGCTGTCTCTGAAATAAACCTTTGGGCTTTTTACAATCCTCTTATGAATATTCATAAACCAAGGATGAAGGCGACGGATGAGATAAGCAGCTTCCATAAAATCCACATAACGTACTGCCGTTGCCCGGCTAATGCCCAACGACTTTGCCAACATTTCATAATTCAGTATTTGCCCGTGAATACCCGAAAGCATTTGCCAAATTTTCCTTACCGTAAAAGGAGATAAGCGTTCATTCATCAGTATGGTGACATCCCTTTCAACGAAAGTCCTCTCGTAATTTTCCATCCAATCATGCCATGCTTTTTCGCTCTTACGCATTAGGGGTTCCGGATACCCGCCCCTGAACCACAATTTTTTTAAATCAATGCGTGAAGCGGCAACTTCGGTATAATTAATCCCTGATAATTCAACATAAGCCGCGCGGCCCGCTAACGATTGAGAGATATTCTTATATAAAAACGGTGATATCGAACCTAACAATATAAACCTTCCCGGCTTTTTGTACATATCCACCACCGGGCGTAAGATGGAAAACAATTCAGGCATGGTTTGTGCTTCATCAATCACAATTAGTTTATCTTTGTTTTGTTTGAAAAACGTCTCGGCATCATCCAGTTTTCTTCTATCAGAGGGGAGTTCCAAATCAAAATATATCGCCTTTTTCTTTTTGGTTTTGGCAATATGAACTGCCAGGGTGGATTTCCCGATTTGACGTGCACCGGTTATTACCACCACGGGAAATTGCTTCATTAATTCTTCAACCCTTTTTGTCAATGATCGGCGTAACATATTTAAATATAAATACAAATATATTTAATATTTTTAAATTGTAATATTCTTTATATTATTGATTATCAAATATTTATATTTTTTTAATCCGTGAAATTTTATAAATAGATATATAAATTTTCACGTATAAAAATTCAGCATTATTTTGATTAAAATCAAAAAAAAACAGGCTACAAATATTTATATTTGTATCACAACTGTTTTTCCAATGCCTCAATTTCAAATTCACCCCGATATTACCGAAGCCCAAACGCTTCCAACCGACTTTTATACCTCTCCGGATTACTTTAAAAAAGCTGAATCAAAAATTTTTGAACATGCATGGCATTTTCTTTCCGATACCGGAAATCTGAATGAAAAAGTGAATGCTTATCCCTTTATTCTGATGCCCGGATTTTTGAATGAACCGCTTGTTTTAACAAAAGATAAAAATAACCAAATCCATTGCCTTTCCAACGTATGCACGCATAGGGGAAACCTCATTGCATACCAACCCTGCAAAGCGCATGTCCTTGTGTGCAAATACCACGGAAGAAGATTTTCGCTTGATGGCACTTTCGAGTTTATGCCCGAATTCAAAGAAGTAAAAAACTTCCCATCACCTTCCGATCATCTCCATAAACTTACCCTGAAAAAATGGGGAAATTTTTTGTTTACTTCCCTTACAGAAAATATTCCATTCGAAAAAATGTATGGAGAAATGATAAGTCGGATGGAATGGTATCCGATAGACAAGCTAACATTCAGGCCTGATCTGTCCAGAGAATATCAGGTGAATGCACATTGGGCATTGTATTGCGAAAATTATCTGGAAGGTTTTCATATTCCTTTTGTACATCCCGGATTAAATCAGGTGCTGGATTTCAGCAATTACACCACAGAAATCTTTCGTTATTCAAATGTGCAAATTGGAATTGCAAAGGAAAACGAAATTTTCCTTGAAATTCCTCCGACTTCACCCGATCACGGAAAAAAAATTGCAGCTTATTATTTTTGGGTCTTTCCTAATCAGATGTTCAATTTTTATCCATGGGGAATATCAGTGAACGTAGTGGAACCGCTTACGATTTCAAAGACCAAAGTACGCTTTCTTACTTATGTTTTCGATGAAAGCAAACTACAAAGCGGAGCCGGTAAAGACCTTCACAAAGTTGAAATGGAAGATGAAGAAGTGGTAGAAAACGTACAGATTGGAATACGTTCGCGCTTTTACAGACACGGAAGATTTTCTGCTTCCCGTGAACAGGGAACCCATCATTTTCATCAGCTGCTGGCAGAATTCATGAACCAGTGAGCATCATTCTAAATAAATTTCTTTTTTAATTGGAAATTTTTTTGATCTCTCCCGAATAAAAAACCTCATTTACAAAAAATAAAGTTTATGAACTCCGGGTTTTGTATTTTAATGCCGGATTTCCTTTATAAATTCCATCTTCTTCTGCAATACCCGAAAAAACACATCCTGCCATTAGCACTGCATTTGCTTTCAGATGAGAACCGGGCAAAACTATACTGCCCGCCCCCACCCAAACTCCGTCTTCAATAATTATTTTTTGAATAATTAAATCAAATGTTTTCGATTTGTAATTATGATTTCCACATAACAAATAGGCCCTCTGTGAAATACAAACATGGCTTCCGATTTTCACATCATCCAGATTATCTATGCGAACATCTTCACCAATCCAACAATAATCTCCTACCATTAATTTCCATGGATATTTAATATAGACATAAGGTTTTATCACAACTCCCTTCCCTATTTTCGCACCGAATAATTTCAATAAAAAACGCTTGGGTGCATAAAAAGGAAACGACGAACTAAAAATGAATGCATTTACCATATACCACAACCCCCTCACAATAATATTTTTTCCGGGATGGTAACAACTATTATCAAATTTGCTTAAATCAATTTTTGATTTCATCGAAAAATAAGTTTAAATAATCTCTTTTTGTTTTTTCCCTATCAATGGCTCTGTGTATAAAATCTTGTGCTCCTTTGCACCACATTCTCCACTCGTAAAGTTCCATTTCCGCAAATTGAATAATAGCTTTTAAGAATTTATCTTTTTGACTAAGCGGAAACTCCATTCCGGCCTTGAATATTTCCAATCCTATCCATGGTGTTTGGTCTGAAATTAAAACCGGCCTTGCACATAACATGCTTTCCACTATGGCATGGCCGAAATTTTCATTGGCACTGGGCAGAAAAAGCAAATGATAATCAGCAATAATTTCGGCAGTTTTTTCAAGCGGTACAGAACCTTTAAAACTTACTTTGATGTGGCCGGGCATTTGACTGGCAATGATTTTACATTTTTCAACATAAGCCATGTCTTCTTCATTTCCATAAAGATCATATTCTATTTTAATGTTCTCCGGAACTCCCTTCAATATTTCCAATGCATAATCAGCTTTTTTTATGGGAGAAATACGGGAAAGAAAAAACATTTTCAGTTGCCCCTTGTTTTTTTTAATTTCTTTAATAACAGGAATTATAAAATTTACATTGGGTACTACCTTTACAACGGAATTGGATAAATGCTTTTTTATGTTTTGCTGTTCTATGGTATTGGTGGCGTGGAAAGTAACTTTTTTAAACCAACCAGTTAACTTTAAAAAGCACAAAAAAGCCTTTTTCTTTAGTGATTTAATGCGCATGCTGTTTTCATCCAACATACCGCGCGTAGCCAGAACAAGGCGCAAATCGGGAAAACGAATGGAAATTATACGAACGGGGTACCACGTATATTTCAAGCTCCAGAAATTATTAAAGTAAACCGCATTGGGTTTTACAAGGTGAATGATTTCTGTCAGATTTTTGAACTTAAATGTATGATCATGATAAAACAAACGGATATTTTTTTTATAATTAGTCCATTCATTAAGTATTACACCCTGATATTTGATACCGGTAATGACATCTTTTGCAGGAGTGAAAATGTATATTTCACATTCATCCTTTAACAATTCACACAATCCAGATAACGACCTCACTGGTCCTCCGGCACTCGTGCCCGGCAAATACCAAGGGGTTATGACTAACAGCTTTTTCAAAGGTTTAAGTTGTTCTTTTCCAACCATTGATTGAACATAACCAAATGCCAGACTCTTGTCCAGCTTACCAACGGGTCCTGGTTTAAAAATCGATACCACAAATTTATTAAATCTACCCCCACAAAAATGTTTTTATCATGCAATGAATGAATTTCCTTTTCACACCACGACCTTAATTCGTTTTGCATCCACAATTGCATGGGCAATGTAAATCCCATTTTTTTTCTGTTCCATACAGAATCGGGCATATCATGCTGAAAAGCACGAATTAAGAGTTTTTTTGAAAGATTTTGATTTTTAATATACTCGGGAATTCCCAGGGCATATTCCACCAATTCATGATCCAAAAACGGTTCCCTGATTTCCAAACCATGAGCCATGCTGAAAACATCAGCATCACGCAGCAAAACCGGCATTAGGTAATATTCCCATTCCAATAAAGATACTTGGGTAAGCAATGGAATATCTTTTTTTTCTGAACTACGGTGAGGCAAGTTTGCTATCTTTTGTTTTACATAAGGATGGTGAGTATCCGTAAACAATTTTCTGCTTTGAGCATACCACCCCAATAAATCGCGAATATTATTTTTAACAATATCGTGAAATTTTGCATTGCGGATGTTTCTTTTTGGTGGAAAAACAATATCAGTAACAAATGAAGGGATATATGGTAAAAGTTTAAGAAAATATTTTTTATTAAAAAAATTCTGAATCTGATTAAATACCGGGTAACCCATAAACCACTCATCGCCACCGATACCCGACAATGCAACACGGATACCCTGTTCGTGTACTGCTTTCGAAATAACCCACGTGTTCAACCCGTCACCCGTAGGAATATCGGCAGAAGATGCAAATTGATGTATTTGTTGCAATACGCTTTCGGGCTTAAGTAATATCGGAACATGTTTTGTATTGTATTTTTTTGCTACTGCGTTAGCCGATTCAAACTCGGAATATTCTTTCTCATGAAAAGTCACATGAAATGTGTGAATAGGGGTTGATGATAGTTGGGCCATACATGCCACTACAATCGATGAATCCACCCCACCTGAAAGAAATGCCGCTACAGGTACATCCGAAACCATTCTTCTTTCCACCGACAAATAAACTTTTTGCCTGATGTTGTTCAAACAATCTTTTTCATCGGTATTGATTTTTTGAATATGGTCGGCCGGATGATAATACTGCACCATTTCTTTTTTGTTTTCTGAAAATTCAATATAATGCCCGGGAAGAAGCATTTTGATCTGTCTGACAGGTGTTTGGTCATGAAAAAAAGTCTGATAGTTAAGATAGATATTCAACGTATCCCGGTTTAGTGAAAATCGTACAGGCAAATACCTTAACATTGGCCTGATTTCGCTGGAAAAAACCACATGGTCATCAGAAAAATAATAATAAAGGGGTTTTACGCCGAAGCGATCGCGGGCCGCAAAAATTGTTTTTTTTTCAAAGTCATAAATCACAAATGCAAACATTCCTTTGAAGTAATGCAGGCATTTTGGCCCCCAGCGAAGGTAAGCGGCTAAAACCACTTCCGTATCTGAATTAGTCTGAAAAGGATAGGCCGGCGATTGTTGTCTGGCGGGCACGCGTTCCAACTCCAGCCGTAAAGACTTATAATTGTAAATTTCTCCGTTAAAAACTATGGCCAATTTTCGGTTAAAAGAAAACATGGGCTGACGTGCACTTTCAGATAAATCTATGATGGAAAGGCGATTATGACCTAATGTAACTTCTCCATCTGAATAAATACCGCTATAATCGGGTCCACGATGACGCATAACATCCAACATGCCCGATACTGTGTTTTCCCGTTCCGGCTTATTCCATTTTTTTGAAAAAATTACCGCAATGCCACACATGAACTCAAAGGCCTATGCGATTTAAAAAAACTGGGTCGTTTATCATTTTTTTTATTCCATCTTCCAGACTGATCAACGGCCTTTGTAATATTGATCTCATTTTAGAATTGTCGGGTTGGCGACGGGTCATATCCCCTTCTTTTAAAGGAGGCAAGTGAACTATTTCAGATTTTGAACCTGTTATTCTTAAAATGAGTTTGGCTAAATCCAGAATACTAATCATTTCATCATTGCCAATATTGATTACATCGTTTTCAACCAATCCCTCATTCAGAATCTTGATGATGGTATCGATGTTATCATCAATGTAAGTAAAGGTACGCGTTTGGCTACCGTCACCATACACGGTTATGGGCTTATTTTTTAGTGCCGCTTCCAGGAATTTTACGATAACAAAATCGGTTGTCTGCGACGGGCCGTAGGTATTAAAAAAACGAAAGATGGTATAATTAAGATTATGTTCTTTGTGATAAGAACGAATATAGCACTCCCCTACATTTTTAACCACAGCATAAGGAATTCGGGAATTCAGCGGGGTTTTGTGTTCGTGCTGAGGAATTTCCACTGGTTCCCCATAAACCTCTGAGGAAGAAGAGAAAAAGAATTTTTTAACGGTATTGATGGTGGACAGATTAAGCAAATTTTTAATTCCGTCAATGTCTTCCAGTACTTTCAGGGGCATTTGTTGGGTTCTGAGAACACCCACCACTGCCGCAAAATGGAAAACATAATCAAAATTGTGCGAGTAGAAAACCGGTGCAATCTGTTCAAAATAATTCACGTTTGCTTTAATAAACTTGAAGCGCGGGTGATTTAAATCGGGGAGTTTATCGATGCTTCCGGTGAACAGGTTATCCACTACCGTCACATGATTTTTTTCATCCTGCAATAGCTTCCTGACAAGTTCTGAACCAATGTTACCTGCCCCTCCGGTAACCATTATTTTTCGCAATTCACTCATTCGCTTAATAGTTTATATATTTTTTCTGACCACAATTCCTTACTGTTTTTTAATGAAAGAGCGTGCGATGCCTCCGACATCTTTTTTAAATTTTCATCGTTTAAAGATAGTACATTTTCCATCACCCTCAGGATTTGCTCGATACGAACTTCGTTAATCAGAAAACCGTTTTTGCCGTCTTCCACATAATCATCGGCGGCTCCGCAAAACCTTGATGCCATAATGGGTATGCCGGCACATGCCATTTCATGAATCACAACCCCGTAAGGTTCAAAAGTGCTTGGAATGATGAAAAAGCCTGCTTTATCAATGACGGCAGGAAGGTCAGGCGGCTGTATAAAACCCAAATCCCGAATGCCGGGATGGTCCAATGGCTTTAACGGGCCTTTCCCTGCCAACAACAACTTCCATCCATTTCCGGGATGCTTTTGATGAAACTTCAGGAAAGCATGCTGAAGTTCCATAAACCCTTTCTCGTGAACATATCGCCCGATAAAAAGGAAATTTTTGGGCCATTGTTTCCTTTGGCTGACTTTGTTTTTATAAATACTCCAGAAAAAATCCGTATCACAACAATAGATGCCCGTAAGAATTTCTGATGGTGCAAAGCCAAGTTTTAGAGCAAACTTCACCTGGCGTTGGTTCGGAACAAATGCATGAGTGTAATATTTTTTTTTAAAAAACCTGAAAAAAATGCTTCCGGCTTGTTGCCTGATGTTACCATTCCATTGCGTATCCAAACCGATAATTACTTTTCCTGCTTTGATGAATTTTAACCATTCGTGATAGGGCTTGTAAAGCCACCCCGAAACATACACGGCATCGGGTGAAAAATCCTTTATCTGTTTTAGCAATTCGGTTTCGAAGTATTCTTCACGGATAAACTTTTTAATTCCCGCGACATCCTCGAATTGAAACGGCGCTATGGGATTAACTTTTTTGCACACCAGCATAATCTCCACAGGATACTTCCCGGCCAATGCTCTCAGGCACTCCCAGAAATAGGGCGCCATTTCTTCAAACAACACCAAAAACCTTTTTTTCTGCAGCATCAGCGTATGATATTCACTTCCGGTTCCAGAAAGATGCCAAATTTTTCTTTGACCTTTTCTTGAATCAGTTCACACAATTCCAAAATGTCGGTTCCTCTTGCGTTATTTTTATTAACCAGCACCAGCGGCTGTTTTTCATGAACCCCTGCCCCCTTCCATGTTTTTCCTTTATATCCACATTGTTCAATCAGCCAGGCCGCAGGTATTTTGGCACTTTCACCCGACGGATATGCAGGGACATCCGGAAACTTCAATTTAAATTTTTCATACTCGGATGCGCTTAATGTCGGGTTCTTAAAAAAGCTTCCTGCATTCCCTGTTTTTTCAGGATCGGGCAATTTGGATTGCCTGATGTAGATAACAGCACGGGCAATGTCTTGTATGGTGGGATGTTCAATCCCTCTTCTTTTTAATTCCTCGTTCAGGGAAGCATAGGAATAATTCAATTTATGCTTGCCTTTACTGAGCCGAAGAATAACATGTGTGATAAAAAATTTGTTTTTCAAATCATTTTTGAAAATACTGTCGCGATAGCCGAATTGGCATTCTTCATTCATCAGCGTTTTTTCATTGCCCGTTTCGTCCATCCCTTCCACTTTCCACAACACATCTTTTATTTCCACACCGTAAGCCCCGATGTTCTGAATAGGGGCAGCTCCCACGGTTCCGGGTATCAGCGCCAGATTTTCAATTCCCCCGAAATCCTTTTCCAGGCACCATTCCACAACCTCGTGCCAAACCTCGCCCGAACCAAAACGAACCGTTACCTCGTGACCGGCATCATGCAAAATTTCTTTACCCTTGATTTGATTTATGGCTATCCATCCGTCAAAATCCCCTGTGAACAACACGTTGCTTCCGCCGCCCAATATCAAATGCTTCTCTTTTTTAAACCCCATCTTCAGCAACTCATTGTAATCTTCAGCTTTTCGGATGTAGGAAAGTTTTTTGCAAAAGACATTCAAATGAAAAGTATGTTTATCCCTCAAATTGACGTTTTCAAAAACCATTTCTTAAAAATACCGGAACCTGATGTTGCGTTATTAATGTTTTAAAAGATATTTTTACAAGGGTTTGTTTAAAAAGTCGGTTTATATATGCGTGATAAATGATTTGGTGACGGACGCCCGAATTCAAAAGCATGCCGATTGTTTTCTGGAATGCGGATGGGATGTATTGTTAATCGGAAGGTCTAAAAAAAATTCCCTTCCCCTGCCCCGCGAATTTTATAAATCAATAAGGTTTGCCATACGGCCTGAAAAAGGTGTGTTTTTTTACCTGATTTATCAAATACGACTGTTATGGTTTTTGATGAAAAGCCCAAAACCCCGTTTGTACTTTTCCAACGATACCGACACCTTGTTGCCGGTTTTTATTGCATCAAAAATTAAGAAAGTCCCGTTCTTTTTCGACAGCCATGAGCTTTTCTGGGAAGTGCCCGAACTGGAAGGAAAACCATTGAAAAAATGGATTTGGAGTAAAATCGAACAAATCTGCATTCCTTCTGCGGAATATTGTTTTACGGTGAATCAATCCATATCGGAAATATTGAGTAAGCGATTTGGAAAAGTATTCCATGTAATCAGAAACATCCCTCGGGAATATCCCGAAACCGGGCACCTTCCTGAAACCCGGGATAAAATAAGCCATATACTCAGTAAAACCTCGGGCCGTAAAATCCTGATTTATCAGGGCAGCGGCATCAACATCCAACGCGGCCTGGAAGAAATGATGGAAGCCATGGTGTATCTCAAAAATGAGTTTGCTTTGCTCCTGGTGGGAGGCGGCGATGTGTGGTATCAACTTAAATCAATGGCCAAAGAAAAAAATCTTACGGATGATGTGATATTTATTGATAAAGTGCCTCGCCCCGAGCTCATCCATTTCACCAAACTTGCGCATGCCGGCCTCAGTTTGGACAAGCCCGTCAATACCAACTATATCAACAGTTTGCCCAATAAAGTTTTTGATTACATCCATGCCGGCATCCCCCTGATAACCACCGACATAAAACAAATTTCATCCCTTGTGATACACTATGGAATTGGTAAAATTCTAAGTTCATTACAACCGGAAATCCTGTGCCGCGAAATTCAAAGTTTTATGCAGTCGGGGGAATACGATGTTTGCAAACAAAACGTTATTTTAGCAAAAAAGGAATTGAACTGGAACACCGAAAAACAAAAACTTACGGAAATCATTAAAACATTAAGCTGAATGATACAACTAACGGCCAGGCAAATTGCCGACATAATAAAAGGAACCGTTGAAGGAAACGAAGATGCCCTGGTGTCGGGCTTTTGCAAAATTGAAGAGGGAAAAAAAGGCCACTTGTCGTTTCTGGCCAATATGAAATACTTGCCCTATTTGTATGAAACCCGGGCGGAAGTGGTGATAGTGCCGGATGAACTCAAAACGGAAAAGCCCGTTCCCAAAGAATGCACGCTGATTCGCGTTAAAGATGCATATGCTTCTTTTGCACGCCTGCTGGAACTTTACGACAGCATGAGGGCACAAAAGGTGGGAAGGGAAGAACCGGTTTTTGTTTCGCCGTCTGCCACGCTGGGCGAGAATATCTACCTGGGCGCCTTTACCTATGTGGGCAATTTCGTGAAAATAGGAAACAACGTCAAAATTTATCCGAATGTGTACATTGGCGACAAAGTTACCATTGGGGACAATACCGTTATTTATGCCGGAGTGAAAATTTATCATGAATGCATCATTGGTTCACATTGTATTTTGCAAGCAGGTTGTGTGATTGGTTCCGACGGCTTCGGCTTTGCCCCCAACAGCGAAAACAATTACAAAAAAATCCCCCAAATCGGGAATGTGATTTTGGAAGACCATGTGGAAATAGGCGCAAACACCACCATAGACCGGGCCACCATGGGTTCCACCATCATACGTAAAGGCGTTAAATTGGACAACCTGATACAGGTGGCGCACAATGTTGAGATTGGGGAAAACACGGTGATTGCAAGCCAATCGGGCATTGCCGGTTCAACCAAAATTGGCAAAAACTGTATGATTGGAGGACAGGTGGGCATAGTGGGGCATTTAAAAATTGCCGATGGGGTGAAAATAGCGGCACAATCTGGTGTGGGCAGCGACATACTGAAAGAAAACAGCGTGGTGCAGGGATCGCCTGCCTTCGAGGTGGGAGATTACAAGCGGAGTTATGTGCTGTTCAGAAAACTGCCCAGGATGAACGAAATATTACAAAAAATTGAGAAGAAATTTAAAGATGAACTCTGAACCTTGTCCGGTGGATGTTTTGGCCGTGGGCATACATCCCGACGATGTGGAACTTTCGTGTGCAGGCACCTTGCTGAAAATGGCATCGCAGGGAAAGACATTTGGCATACTGGATTTGTCGGAAGGCGAGATGGGAACAAGGGGAAATGCCCGCATCCGGAGGGAAGAAGCAAAAAAGGCAGCCGCTATTCTTGGGGCAAAATTTCGTATCATCCTGGACATTCCCGACTGTAAGTTTGAAGTTCATACCGCCCATATTGAAAAAGTGATGTGGGTTATCAGGGCGTGCAGGCCGCAGGCGGTGTTGTGCAATGCCCCATCCGACCGCCATCCCGACCACGGAAAAGCCGCGGAATTGGTAAAGCAGGCGTGCTTCTACTCGGGCCTGCCGAAGTGGAAAACGAAATTTCAAAACAAAACCCAGGATTCGCATCGCCCCATTGCGGTTTATCATTACATACAGGACTATCATCATGTACCCCACTTTGTGGTGGACGTTACGGAATTTGCAAAAAAGAAATTTGAAGCCATTCAGGCATTCAAATCCCAGTTTTATGATCCTAAATCCGCTGAGCCCGAAACTCCCATTTCACGCAAGGATTTCATGGATTACGTTTCGGCCAAAATGCTGGTGTACGGCCGATATATAGGTGCAGAATTCGGGGAAGGTTTTTTAACAAACAGGCCGCTTGGGGTGAGGAATATTTTGGATTTGGATTGATTTTCAGGTTTTTCAAAAAATATTTTTTGTGTTCAACACACTTAAATTTAAACTATGGAATTTAAGAAAATCCGGTGTAGGTTTGTATGTTATAAATGTTTTAGGTGCGTATCTTTTGATTTGCAATAATTGGCGTAAAATCTTCCAATATTAGAGTATTGTTACACAACTGCATATAACCAAACTTTTTTGGAGATTATACGCAATAAATGAAAAAAATGTTTAATATTGCGTATATATTTACGTTAGCGGCAACCGCTGGGCGACCTGCAAACTTTGAACTGACTGCGAGAAATGAGCATAAATAAATCATTACTACTTTTAACTTTGACAGTTTTTCTGTTGACGACTTCTTTCAAGCCACTTACAAACGCACTGTATATTTCTGGTAAGGTTTATTCGGACGACAAGGAGTTATACGAGCAACTTGTCGGACTGAACCTTTTCGTTATTGCAGACAGCAAACTTGTTGCTCAAACATTCACCGACAAATGCGGACACTACGAATTGAGTTTCACTCGTGGTTCAGAGAAATCGTTTGACTTCTTTATCACAAGTATCGGCATTGACACTACACTTTTGAAATCATTTACAACTTTTGAAAGTGATGTGATGACTTATGACTTTAAGTTTCCAAACTCTTACAAGAAAAAACTTGGAAAAGTTATTTGCCCTAAGTGCAGCAAGATGGACAAAGTTTATCCAATAATTTATGGCGACAATCAAATAGTCAGTATGAAAGTTGTAAATGGCGACACTCTTTACTCAAACATCGTTGACAAAAAATATTATGCAGGCACTTGTGTTCACAGTAGATTGTCACCAAACTATTATTGCGACAGAGACAAAGTAAAATTTTGACAAACAGAAATAACAATGGACGGCATCACTAAATATGTAAATCGCCTTGTAAAAAGTTTTGTGCTGACTTCGGACTTGACTGCTTCGTATCAACAGTGCGGTGATGCCGATAATATAGGGTTTGCGATAGCAGGGGTTCCGTGCTTCACAGACACATTTGTGTAAGATGGAAGTTCAGTTCTCCGAACAAAGTTTACTGCTAAAACTCCCCGCCATCGCAACCCCCCGAACTGTTACCGGCAATTATTAATGATGACAACTTGAAATGATAGAAAGTTTTTTTGAAATATTATCAGAAAGAAAAAGAAGTGAGAATGATCTATCAGACATCACATGGGCATTGTGTTTAACGTCTCATTCATTTCAATCGTTATTTTTAAAATTCTTCTTTCCGGATACTGAATTTTTGAATATAACTAGGTTTGAAAGAGAAAAATCAGAATGCGATAGCAGGCCTGATTTCTTAATTGAAAATAATGGTTTAATCTATCTTATAGAGTGTAAAATTTATGATAGAAACCATCATTTTGAACAATACGCATCCACGTTCAAGATACCTAATGAGCGACTTGGATACATTACAAACTACAAAATGACTCAAGACGGCTTTTCAGTAAAAACATGGGAAGAGTTGTATGACCATGTGACAAACAACCTTCCTGAAAGTGAAAATGAAAAAGCTTTGTGGACAGGTTATCTTAAGTATTTGAAGAGCGTTTGTGGAATAATCAAAATAACTAAAAAAATGGACTTAAAAGGAATGTATTCTTTATACTTATTTACTGAGTTATTAAAGAAACTTGTAAATAGAACTGAGACGAACTTTGAATTGCGATATTATTCAAATAAAAATATTCAAAGTGGAAATGGAATAAGTGGTTGTTACTTTGAAATAAAATATTCAAATGACATAATCAAGACAACATGGGCTTGGGTTGGGATATACTTCGAACGTGAAAATCCCCTTATATGTTTAGGTTTTGAAAACAAACATGGTTGGGGTAAGCCCGTTTATGACATTATTGACAAGCACCTTGACAAAATTGAAAAAGACGAATACTACACAAAACCGTATCATGAAGATGAAGCCATTTGGTTTGAATTGACAGATGCAAAACACAAGGAGTTTGACTCGATAGATTTGGAAGGACAAATACAATTAATAAAAAATTTTATGGACAGAGTGATTATAAAACCACTTGATATAATAAAAAATGTATAACTACCGCTTACATCGGTTTTGCGCCTGCCTGCCGGCAGGCATAGAAAACCGCCCGAACCTGGCTGACCAGACAGACGCAAAGCAATAAAACATTATGCGGCATGCTGACCGAAGATTATGAAAAATAAATTACTCTCAACAATATTTTGTTTCGTCTCGACATTTTTGTCCGCGCAAGACATTAAGCTAACCGACAACATCATATTTCCGCGACTTGACAGCACGTTTTGGGAAAAAGACTATGAGACTTTAAATAAAGTATATTCTCCAGTTGCAAATCGCTGTCAGACCTGTGTTTATAAGCAAACCGACACGACTAGGAGTCGTTTTTGTTTTAATACATCACTTGGTCACGTTCAAATGGATACTTCTCTTCACAATTTTTCGACTGACAAACTTATAGGTCAATGGGACTTAGTCGACAACGGCGTTATTGAGATTGCAGACAGCATATTAGCAGACTCCAAAATATATTTCCGAAATACCGCGATTTTGTGCAAAAAAAAGACGCCAAAGGATCTGTGACGTTTACTGCTCGTCGTTTCAAGACAAGATTCAAAAATTTTAACGACATTCCCAATAGAAACAAACGTTACAAAATTTTAGAAGGAAGATTTCTGACAACAAAAATGTTAATCGGGTATTGTGGAGCGACAATTATCGGTTTGACAAAAGAAGGTTATTTAATTCTAGACGATCACATATTTCGGACTCTTTCAAAAAGAGGAAAATATTTAGTCGTTAGGACTTTAATACGCAGACTAATATTCAAAAAAAGCACGACCGCATAACAGTACCCATTGGCCACTGGGCGGAATCGATTATCGCTCGGGCAGACAAAGTTGTTCGCTGACGCGCTAATTTATTTGCCCTCGCTAAAAAACATTTGTATCTTCAAACAAACATTTGTGGTTATAGACAGTTGATGCTCCGAAAGCCCAACGGCCTCTTGCTGCAAACCATTCGCGAAAATGCCTTCGGTACGCAAAAACCACAACTTTGTTGCTTTTTTTGCTATTTTTGCTAACATCTCTGCGGTACGACCTAATTGGGTTTACCGTTCCAAAGGCACTTACGCTAACAACGGATAAACCCAATTACGTCTAAAACCTTTCAGTTGCTTACAAATGTTCAACATTTGAGGCAACTTCAGTTTTTTCACCGAGCCGTTAATTTTTTTTCCATGATTTTGGTTTTTCTAAAAAAAATACACTTGATTTTTGTGTTTTGTAAGTAATAATTATTTAAATTTCTATTAGTAAAAAAATATTAATAATCTTTCGGATAGAAAGTTTGACAATATCACCACTAACCAAATGCCACTCAAAAAAATTGTATTTATGACTTAAAATTTCAATTAGTAAATTTGTCTCACTTATCACATAATGTCTTTTATCCACAAAAACTGCCTGATATGTAATTCCACCAATCTTACCCCTTATTCAATTTATTATGCAAAAGGATTGATAAAATGCAGGAATTGCAGTTTTGTATTCATGGAAAAATTACCAACCGAGGAGGAACTTAAATCTCATTATGAAACCTACTCTTATGCGGTTGATCGTTTTGTTTCGCCTCTGACCATCGAGAGCTATAATGCATTGCTGGATGAATTTGAAAAATTCAGAAAAACAAACCAAATACTTGACATTGGTTGCGGGACGGGATATTTTCTGATTGAAGCACAAAAAAGGGGCTGGAAAACACACGGAACGGAATATTCCCCAAAAGCTATAGAAATTTTAAAAGAAAAGGGTATTGAGCCTCACTACGGAAAAATATCGAACATTAAATTTGCTGATGAAAGTTTTGATGTCATAACCTGCTTTGAAGTCCTGGAACATTTAAGCAATCCAAACGAGGATATCAAACACATCCACAGGCTTCTAAGAATAAACGGTTTGTTCTACTGCACCACCCCAAATTTCAACTCCATCATAAGATACTATCTGAAAACGGATTATGATATCATCGAATATCCGGAACACCTGTGTTATTTTACCAAAAGAACATTAAACCTGTTAATGACTCGTAACGGCTTTAAAAACATTAAATTCCTGGTTACCGGAATCAGCATCAATCGCTTAATACCAGCAAAAGTTAACTCTAAATCAAAAATTTCTGATGAAAATTTGTTCCAAAATCTTAACAAATCATGGTACTTAAAATTGTTAAAAAAAATGCTTAATTTTATTCTTAACATTACCGATCTTGGTATGACTCTGAAAGGTTATTATGTCAAAAATTAAATCGATTCAATAAAATATCCCAATAAATAAAAGAATATTTCTAAACACAACACCTGCTAATTTGACAGTTTTTTCCATTTTTGAACATAATTTGATAGTATATTTGCGAAAAACTTTTTAAAATTATGTACGATATCAATCTGATCATCATTTCGGGAATTTTTATGGTCATCGCCTTGCTGGTGAGCGGGCGCCTGAAATCCAAATTTGCGCTCTATTCTCAGGAACGCCTCAGCTCCGGACTGAGCGGGAAGGAAATAGCCGAAAAAATGCTGCGTGATAATGGCATTTATGATGTTAAAGTCATCAGTGTGGAAGGCCAACTGACCGACCATTATAACCCCTTGGATAAAACCGTCAACCTTAGCCATGATGTATATCACGGAAGGCATGTTGCTGCTGCTGCCGTGGCTGCTCATGAATGCGGGCATGCTATTCAGCATGCCGATGCTTATCAATGGCTAACCTTCAGGAGCAAAATGGTTCCTGTGGTAAACATTGCTTCCACCATTATGAGTTTCCTTACTTTTGGTTTAGCTTTTGCATTCTATGCCATGCCTCATATGGGTAACACCTTTATGCTTATTTTCATCATTTGCCAAAGTACCATTACCCTGTTTTCTTTGGTTACTTTGCCCGTGGAAGTGGATGCCAGCCGCAGGGCATTGGCATGGCTGAGCACGGCTGGGATCACGCGCGGCGAAGAAGATGAAAATGCGAAAGATGCGCTCAAATGGGCTGCCTACACTTATTTTGTATCTGCCCTGGGTTCAGTTGCTACTCTGCTCTACATGATTTTAAAATACGCCTCCCGTCGCGAAGATTAAGCCACCGATGAAATCCATTTCACCGGTTACCTTAAAGGTACCCGAACTCCAACGATTGTTGCAAAGCGTCATCGCTCCGCGCCCCATTTGCTTTGCCAGCACCATATCTGCCGACGGGATACCTAACCTTGCACCGTTCAGTTTTTTTAATCTATTTTCATCTAACCCGCCCATCGTGGTTTTCTCTCCTGCCCTAAGCGGACGTACGGGCCAGCCCAAAGATACCCTGCTGAACCTGAAGGAGGTGCCGGAAGTGGCGGTGAATATCGTCACCTATCCCATGGTGCATGCTGTAAGCCTGGCTTCCAGTCCTTATCCGCGCTTTACCGACGAATTCGTTAAGTCCGGATTCACTCCCCTGCCTTCCGAAAAAATCAAGCCCCCGCGCGTTAAGGAATCCCCGGTTCATCTGGAATGTGTGGTCAAACAAATTATTCCCCTTGGAGATCAGGGAGGGGCCGGTAACCTGATTATTGCTGAAGTGGTTTTAATTCACATAAATGAAAATATTTTCGATGAAAACCAAAAAATAAATCCGGCAAAGTTGGAATTAGTGGCACGCCTGGGAGACAATTGGTATTTAAAGGTAACTCCCGAATCACTGTTCGAAATCGAAAAACCCATCACCACTATAGGCATCGGCATTGATGCTTTGCCTGAAAAAATCAAAAATTCCAAAATATTCAATCATAATCAACTGGCTCAATTGGCATCCGTTGAAAAAATTCCTGAAAAAGTGAATAACTCCATATTGTCTATTGAAGAAGAACCCTTAATATTGGCAAAAGCAGCCAGACTGCTTGATGAAAATAAAATTCAAGAAGCCTGGCAGTTGATATTAAATATTATCTAACCTTAATTTATGGATATTATCGGCAGAATTAAAGCAATTTTCGAAACTCAAAAAATCAGCGACCGATTTTCGAAAAGGGAATTTGTTTTAACCATCGATGAAAACTCGCCTTATCCGCAATACATAACATTTCAACTGGTTCAGGATCGCTGTTCATTGATCGACCAATATGCGGTGGGCGATGAAGTAAAAGTTTTTTTTAACCTCAAGGGCCGTGAATGGAAAAATCCTGAAGGACAAATAAAATATTTCAATACCATCGAAGCCTGGAAAATTGAAAAAATCGGACATAACAATCCAAACGACAAACCAATATACACCCAAAACACAACCTACTCAAACGCAAACTTGTCCGAACCTGCTTACCCGGAACAGGGAAAACCCGTTTTTAACGCTTCCGATTCTGATTTTAACGATCTTCCGTTTTAATGAACCGTAAATCGCAACGGAAGAAAAATATCCTTCTGATATACACGGGGGGGACCATCGGAATGATACATCATCCTCAAACCGGTGCTTTAACTCCCATCAATTTTAGAAAAATTATCCGCTATGTCCCCGAGCTAAGCCGTCTTGAGGTTCAGATCGACACTCACTCGCTACGAGAACCGATAGATTCATCCGACATGCATCCGTCGGTTTGGGTTGAATTAGTGGAACTCATCGAAAAAAACTATCATCACTACAATGGTTTTGTCATCCTACATGGATCCGATACCATGTCCTACACGGCATCAGCTTTAAGTTTTCTTTTGGAAAACATTAAAAAACCGGTAATCCTAACCGGTTCTCAACTCCCTCTTGGAACCCTTCGCACCGACGGGAAAGAAAACCTGATCACTTCCATTGAAATTTCCTGTGCCGAGGAGAAACCCGGTGTACCCATGGTGCAGGAAGTTTGCATTTATTTTGAATACAAACTTTTCCGTGGCAACCGTACGTTTAAATTCAATAGCGAACATTTCAATGCTTTCTATTCTCCCAATTTTCCAGTATTAGCCGAAGCAGGCCTACAAATCCAATATAACCGTCATCTTTTACTTAGGCCAAAAGGTAAAATCAGATTCCACAAAAAACTGGAAAACGACATCATGATTTTCAGGATTTTTCCGGGCATGAGTAGAAAAATAACCGAGTCTATTTTGGGTATTAAGGGATTAAAAGCATTGGTACTGGTAACTTATGGAAGTGGCAACGCACCTCAATTGGAATGGTTCAAAAATTTTATTCATGAATTAATATTAAGGGGCGTTTTGGTGGTTAATGTAACGCAATGCAAAATGGGAAGGGTTGACCAAACGAAATACCAGACAGGAATTCATCTTTTTAAAGCTGGAGTAATCGGTGCTGAAGATATGACCCTGGAAGCAGCCGTAACAAAATTGATGTTTTTGCTGGCCAATGTAAACCAAAAAGAAATAATAAAACGTAAATTCGTAACGGATTTGCGCGGAGAACTTTCAAAAAAATGAAAAAAATTTGTGATAACATCCTCGAAACCATCGGGAATACTCCTATGGTTCGTTTAAATAAAATAACCAAGGATCTTCCCTGTGAAGTGCTGGCCAAGGTGGAAACCTTCAATCCCGGGAATTCCATCAAGGATCGCATGGCTTTGAAAATGATTGAAGATGCGGAAAAAGCAGGCCTTCTGAAACCGGGCGGCACCATCGTTGAAGGCACAAGTGGAAATACCGGCATGGGCCTGGCTATCGCCGCGGTCATTAAAGGTTATAAATGTATCTTTACAACCACCGACAAGCAAAGCAAAGAAAAAATTGATGCCCTCAGGGCATTCGGTGCAGAAGTGATTGTGTGTCCCACCGATGTAGATCCAGATGACCCAAGATCTTATTATTCCGTTTCAACCCGCCTGGCACAGGAAATTCCAAATGCTTGGAAACCGAACCAATATGATAACCTGAGCAATACGCAAGCACACTACGAACAAACCGGGCCTGAAATTTGGGATCAAACCGACGGCAGGATTACCCATCTGGTGGTGGGTGTGGGAACCGGCGGAACAATTTGCGGAACAGGAAAATATTTAAAAGAAAAAAATCCCAACATTAAAGTGTTGGGAATTGACACTTATGGTTCAGTATTTAAAAAATACAAAGAAACCGGCATATTCGATAAAAATGAAATTTATCCCTATATCACCGAAGGTATAGGGGAAGACTTTCTGCCCAAAAATGTTGATTTTGATATTATCGATCATTTTGAAAAAGTAACCGATAAAGATGCTGCTGTCATGACCCGCCGCATTGCCCGTGAAGAAGGCATATTTGTGGGCAACAGTGCAGGTGCAGCTTTGGCCGGGCTTTTGCAAATGAGAGACTTTTACAAAAAAGGCGATGTGGTGGTGGTCATTTTTCACGACCACGGTACCCGCTATCTTGGGAAAATGTTTAATGACGATTGGATGCGTGAACGCGGTTTCCTTGAAATATCAAAGCCCAGGGCATCTGATATCATCGCCCGGCAAAAGCACAAAAAACTCATAACCCTGGACTCCAATGAGCCTGCCTCTAAAGCACTGGAGTTATTCAAAAACTTTAATATTTCTCAAATCCCTGTTGTGGAAAGCGGCAATATCATTGGTTCCGTAAACGACTCCAGTCTCTTCCGCAGATTGATGGAAGATCCAGATTTGAAAAGTAAATCCGCAAGACAAATTATGGATCCTCCATTCCCGGTAGTAAGTGAAAAAGCAACCCTGGAAGAAATTTCAAAATTAATTACAAAAGAAAATAATGCAGTACTAATGAAAGATCTCGGCGGAAATTACTACATCATTACTAAGCACGATATTATCGACACTTTTTCTTCATTAATGAACTAAATAGTAAAAATTACTTAACTTTGAATTGACTTACTCAATTATGAATAAAAGTTGGTTGATTTTATTGGCTTTTTTTGGTTTATTTTTCGGACAAGAAAATAAGCCACCTAAAAACTGGTTCTTATTGGACCCCTTTGAGGATAAATACAGAGGCATGAGTGTGGAAAAGGCCTACAAAGAACTGTTAAGCGGAAAAACGCCATCCACCATAATCGTTGCCGTGTTGGACAGTGGTGTGGATTACGACCATGAGGACCTCAAAAACGTGATGTGGGTGAACGAAAAAGAAATTCCTGCCAACGGCATTGATGACGACAAAAACGGTTACATCGATGATATTCACGGATGGAGCTTTTTGGGAGGCAAAAACGGAAAAAATATCAAAACCGAAACCCTTGAGGCCGTTAGAATTGTAAAAGACGGAAAATCCAAATTTGAAGGCAAAAAACCTAACGATTTTTCAGACAAGAAATCAAAAGAAGAATGCAAAGTTTATCATGAAGCAAAAGAATATGTTAAAGAAATGACTGAAAAATTTATGCCGGCTTACAATATGGCTAAAAATATCTCATCAAAATTCGATAAACTGGAACTAGAACTTAAAAATTCTGGTAAATCAAATCCTAATCTGGAAGATGCTCTATCATTAAAATCCGATAATAACGATATAAAGCAATTACAAATGATGTTAAAAGGCATATCGAACAAAAGTGGCAAACATCCCAAAGATATTCCCTTATCAGATGTCAAAAATAAATTTAAAGAACAACTTAATCAGGCGGTTGAAATGATTGAATATTCATTGAATGAAAATTACGACCCAAGGCCTGAAATAGTCGGAGACAACATAAACGATCCTTATGAAAAATATTACGGAAACAACGATTGCAAAGGTCCGGCCAGTTTGCATGGTACGCACGTGGCAGGCATCATTGCAGCACAAAGAGGTAACGGCATTGGCATGGACGGCGTGGCTGCCAATGTCAGGATCATGTCGGTGCGATGTGTTCCTGATGGAGACGAACGCGATAAAGATGTTGCCAATGCCATCCGCTATGCCGTGGATAATGGTGCGCGTATCATCAACATGAGCTTCGGTAAGCGTTTCTCGCCGCAGAAAAAAGTGGTGGACGATGCCATCAGATATGCCGAAGCCAAAGGAGTACTCCTCGTGCACGCTGCAGGTAACGATCATATTGATATTGATAAAATCACCCATTATCCCAGTGCCTTTTATGAAGACGGAAAAAAAGCTACCAATGTTTTAACAATTGGAGCAATGGATTGGAAATCTGATACCATACTGCCGGCCCGTTTTTCTAACTACGGCAAAGTCAACGTTGATATTTTTTCACCTGGTGTGGATATTTATGCCACTACCCCCGATAATTCCTATATGTATTTACAAGGAACCAGCATGGCCTGCCCTGCTGCAGCAGGAGTAGCTGCCGTTCTTTTGTCTTACTATCCCCACTTATCCCCTCAGGATGTTATTAAAATCATCACTAAAAGCAGTTTGAAAAATTGGAAAAACAAAAAAGTAGTATTGCCTGGTTATGATAAAACCGACACCAAGCACATGGTAAAATTTAAGAAACTCTGTAAATACGGAGGAATTGTGAACCTTTATGCTGCATTGAAGTTAGCTGAAAAAAAATATTCCAAGAAATAATTCATGAACATCCGCATCACCTTTCCCGACGGACAAATCAGAGAATATCAGAAAGGTACCACAGCACTGCAAATTGCACAATCCATCAGTGAAGGGCTTGCCAGGAAAGTAATATCATCGGAAGTTAACGGTGAGATTTATGATCTAACTCGCCCCATAGAAAAGGATGCCACCATCAGATTGCTTACGTGGGAAGATGAAGGGGGCAAATACACCTTTTGGCATTCCTCGGCACACCTGATGGCTGAGGCATTGGAGGCTCTTTATCCCGGAGTAAAATTTTGGGTTGGTCCTCCGGTTGAAAACGGATTCTATTATGATTTCGATCCCGGTGATCATAAAATCTCATCCGAAGATTTCGAAAAAATCGAGAAAAAAATGATTGAATTAGCGGCCAAAGAAAGCCCTTATATCAGAAAATCCATATCAAAAAAAGAAGCCATTGATTATTTTCAAAAAAAAGGTGACGAATACAAACTTGACCTTCTGGATAGACTTGAAGACGGTAATATCACTTTTTACACCCAAGGAAATTTTACCGATTTGTGCCGCGGGCCACACTTACCTCATACCGGCTATATTAAAGCCGTTAAAATATTAAATGTGGCCGGAGCTTACTGGAAAGGTGACGAAAAAAACAAAATGCTGGTTCGCATGTATGGCATTTCCTTTCCAAAAGAAAAAGAACTTAAAGAATATCTTGAACGACTGGAAGAATCCAAAAAACGCGATCACCGCAAGCTTGGAAAAGAACTGGAACTTTTCACTTTTTCCGAAAAAGTTGGCATGGGGCTTCCCCTGTGGCTGCCAAAAGGTGCCGCCCTGCGTGAACGTTTGGAGCAATTCATGCGTAAACAACAATACAAGCGCGGCTACCTTCAGGTTATTACTCCCCACATTGCCCATAAGGATCTGTATGTAACCAGCGGACATTACGAAAAATACGGCAAAGACTCCTTCCAGCCCATTCAAACACCGCAAGAAGGCGAAGTTTTTTTCCTCAAGCCCATGAACTGCCCCCACCACTGTGAAATTTACAAATCTTCCCCCCGTTCCTATAAAGATTTGCCTTTACGGTTGGCGGAATTCGGAACCGTTTATCGTTACGAACAACATGGCGAATTGCACGGGCTAACCCGCGTTCGCGGCTTTACGCAAGACGATGCCCATATTTTCTGCACGCCCGAACAAGTGAAGCAGGAATTTTGCAATGTTATAGACCTGGTATTGTATGTTTTTAGATCTTTGGGATTTAACGACTATCAGGCTCAAATCTCCCTTCGCGATCCGAATAACAAAGAAAAATACATAGGAACCGATGAAGTGTGGGATGCTGCCGAAAAAGCCATCATTGAAAGTGCGGAAGAAAAAGGGCTGAAAACCGTTAAAGTCCCCGGAGAAGCAGCATTCTACGGGCCCAAACTGGATTTTATGGTGAAGGATGCTTTGGGCAGAAAATGGCAACTCGGTACTATTCAAGTGGATTACAACCTTCCCGAGCGCTTTCAACTGGAATATACCGGCTCCGATAATCAGAAGCACCGCCCCGTCATGATTCACCGTGCCCCTTTTGGCAGCATGGAGCGGTTTGTGGCCGTGCTTTTGGAACACTGCGCCGGCAACTTTCCATTTTGGCTTGCACCTGACCAATTTGCCGTACTCAGCATCAGTGAAAAATTTAACGACTACGCCGAAAGTGTGGTACAGCGGCTCCAGCAATATGAATTTCGGGGGTTTGCCGACTTGCGAAATGAAAAAATAGGAAAAAAAATACGTGAGAATGAATTGAAAAAAATACCCTATATGTTGATAGTGGGAGAAAAAGAAATGCAAACCGGAAGCGTTTCGGTAAGAAAACATGGCCAGGGTGACCTGGGAAATATGGATATGGAAAAGCTGATTGAATTATTTAATCAGGAAAACAGCATCAGTACCGACAATTAAAAATTTCTATTTTTGCAAACTTTATAAACCACAATACATTTGGAAAACAAAAACAGAAAACGCGGATTAAAAGAAGGGTTCATCAGGCCCGGTGTAAGGGAATACCAACACAAAATTAACGGACTCATCACTGCCGACCCCGTCAGGGTGGTGGGTGAAGGTATTCAGGTGGGCATATACCCTTTAAAAGATGCTCTGAAAATGGCTGAAGAAAGAGGCCTCGACCTGGTGGAAATTTCACCACAGGCCGATCCTCCGGTTTGTAAAATCATCGACTACAACAAGTTCCTCTTTGAACAAAAAAAGAAAGCCAAAGAAATGAAAGCCAAAGCCGCCAAGGTGGTGGTGAAAGACATTCGCTTTGGACCCCATACCGATGAACACGACTATAATTTCAAAAAAAACCACGCCATCAACTTTCTTAAAGAAGGTTATAAGGTAAAAGCATTTGTATTTTTCAAAGGAAGGGAAATCACATTTAAGGAACAAGGTGAAATTTTGTTGTTAAGATTTGCTAATGATTTAGAAGAATATGGAAAGCCAGAACAACTTCCTAAATTGGAAGGTAAGCGCATGATCATGCTCATCAGCCCCAAGAAAAACAAATCCTGATATTCGGCAAATTCAAAAATACGTTCTACGAAAAAAAATACAACTTCTTTTAGCCGGTGGGTGATAGAGGATTCGAACCTCCGACCCCTACCCTGTCAAGGTAGTGCTCTGAACCAACTGAGCTAATCACCCATAATAATGTTGCAATATTATCAAATTTCCCGAACACGAAAAATTGCATAGATTTGCCTCAAATTTTCTTTTATGAAAAAAATAATTTTCTTTTTATGGTGCATTTTTTGCCCAAACCGATACGGTTAAAAAATCACCATGGAAAGGGGAAGGATTTATTTGTATCAATGCTTCCCAAACCGCATTGCACAACTGGCAAGGAGGTGGCAAGGATAACATTGCCCTTAACTCCATTCTGAACTACCAACTCACCTATCAAAAAGGTAAATCCACATTATTAAACAAATTGGATGCCCAATACGGTATATTCAGGCCCGGCGATTTCAAAAAGTTCAGAAAAAACATCGACCAGATTTTTTTCCTGAGTAAATACAGCTTAGATGCCTGACACAAACACTGGTTTTATTCAGCACAACTCGACTATCGTTCTCAATTCACACCGGGCTACAATTATGTAGGCGACTCTATTGCCGGCCGTGCCACTTCCGATTTTAATTCTCCGGGCTACATTCAAATAGCACTAGGTTTGGATTACAAACCCGCCCCTTACTTTTCGGCTTTTCTTGCTCCGCTCGCCGGAAAATTCACCATGGTGAACCGACAACACCTTGCCGATATTGGCGCTTTCGGGGTTGAGAAAGCAGTGCTCGATAACAACGGAACTATCATCACTCCCGGTAAAAGAACTCGATATGAATTCGGAGGGCGGCTGATTATGAAATTCAAATAAGACGTCTTACCCAATATCAACCTCGATTCTTACCTCGACCTCTTTTCCAACTACCTGAAAAATCCTCAGAATATCGACGTGATTTTCAACAACCTTGTAACCTTCAAAATCAACAAATATTTCACGGCCACCCTTATTTCCCAAATGGTTTACGACGACGACATCATCATCAAACGCGACTGGAACAAAGACGGATCATTCGACCATCCAAACGATATCAACGGGCCACGTATCCAACTCCTGACTACCATTGGTATCGGCTTCGGCTATAAATTCTGATTTTTGCTTAACTTTATCGGACAGAGTGCCGATACATTGAGAAAAATTTTCATTCTAATACCTATTGTATTTTGTTCATGGGCTGTTGCACAAAGCAACGGCCTTTTTTTTATTCCCGGGATTGCAGCGGGCGTAAACGGATGCCAAATTCACGGCGACGACCAAAGCGGCTACCGCAAGGCAGGCCTTTATGCCGGCGCCGACGTCAGGTTTTCCGTTAAAGACAAAAACATGTTTCAGATTGGACTTTTTTATTCCGAAAAAGGTTCGCAAAAAAATCAAAACCCCGAAAAAAACGATTTCACGTTCTATCACATCCATCTCCGTTATGTCGAAATGCCCGTTACTTATTACCGTATCTTAAGCGAAAAAAAATATTTCCTTTCGTTCGGAATTTATTCGGCTTACCTGATTAATTACTTTGAATATAACGAATACGGAAACTGGACGGGGGCCTATCCTTTTAAAAAAATGGAATTCGGAATAAATGCAGGCCTTGGAAAATTCCTTACCGACAAAATTGTTTTGGAATGCCGCTTCGGAAATTCATTCTTGCCCATCAGGGAATACGGCATACGAAGCACAGGAATATACTACCCCAACCCCGTAGCCAGAATTTTTAACAGGGGATTATACAACAATATTGTTACGATTGAGTTATATTACAGGTTCATCCCCAAAGAGAAAAAAGAATAATTCCTTAATATGCACTCCAACAAAAAAATTGTGATTGCCGTATCGGGTGCCAGCGGGAGTATTTATGCACAAAAACTAATTGCCTGGCTTTACGAATTCAAAAAGCAAAACATCATTCAGGATGCTGCCCTGGTGTTCTCCAACCAGGCCCCCGAAGTTTGGAAGCATGAACTGGGCTCCTTCGACAGAAATGCCCTTCCTTTCAAAACATACGAAAACAACGATTTCAACGCCCCTTTTGCATCCGGCTCATCGGGCTATAATGCCATGGTTATTTGCCCGTGCAGCGTGGGCATGATGGGCCGCATTGCCAACGGATCCGGGAACGACCTTATTTCCCGCGCCGCCGACGTGATGCTGAAAGAAAAAAGAAAATTAATCCTGGTGCTGCGCGAAACCCCTTTAAACCTTATTCACATCAAAAACATGGAAACCCTCACCCTTGCGGGTGCACAAATCCTTCCGGCCTGCCCGTCGTTCTATTCCTTACCCAAAAGCATGGATGATGCCGTAATGACCGTGGTTAACCGAATTCTATCTAATCTTGAACTCAGCGCTCCAAATGCTTTCCGATGGGGAGAGCAGCACAATTCTTAAATGCAAAACCAAAATTTCTCTTTGATTTTAGGTTTCTCTTTGCATTAATTGAATATTTTGGATGGTATGGGCGCGTCCCTGCCGCTTGCCGAAGGCAAGCGGCAGGGACACGCCCTAATCCCTATTGATAA
>JAOAHO010000013.1 GCA_026415195.1 Bacteroidia bacterium
GGTGAAAAAGGAAAAAAAATCTGGACTAAACCGTTTCAAGAATTTTTGTGCGATATCGCGGTGATTAACGAACCTGATGAACAAAAAGAAAAACTATCGTCATTCTTCAAAGAGTGGAAAGGAAATGAAGAACAAATGGATGATGTAACGGTAATTGGAATAAAAACCTGAAATCTTTTAACTTATTGGTTACTGTATTGCTCTTCGAACCAGGCCGCTTCTTTCCACATACTGATGGGGCCATGTGCCGTCATGCCCAAAAAGCGCATTCCGTATTTTTCATGTAACAGCCGGCAAATTTCACGCATCATGGCCGCATCTTGCGTTTTGACAGCCAGATTTTCCGACTTGCCGCCGCTTACCCGCGCACATTCTCCAATAAAAAATGGCATGGGTTCGCGCCCCGGAGGCGGAATCTCCTCATCCCATCGGTCAATGATCTTCGACACAGAATCACAATATTCCTTTGGAGTCTTGAAATTCCACAAATCATAATGCAGATCGATGATCGAAATTTTATTAGTCCTATAACAAGGCAAAATCCAGGGCCTGCTGATTTCATTTACCCCAATACCGCAACTGGCCCATGGGATATTCGGGTTGGTTTTATTCAAAACCTGATGAAGTTCATTCCATTTCTCTCCGCTTCCGCCGGTCCATTTGTTAAAACCCTTTTTCTTCATAATTTCCCAGGGTTCAGCATAGTTACTTTGTGCACTGTTTGATTCCAAAAGTAAATCGGGGTCATTCCATGCTTCCATGATAATATTCTCGTCTTTAATACCGGCATCATTCATGGCTTTTACTAAATCACGCACAAAACTTCCATAAGATTGGTCGATATTAGCCGGATAGTTCGCCATCTTCGAAGGCTTGGCCCATTGGGTGCCACCGTTTCCGTCGCCCCCCCACAAGCGATCCTTCACCCATAACTGGACCACAACCGTTATGCCCTGTTCCGCGCAAACTTTAAAAAAAGGAATGCAACGATCAATGTGTTTTTTCCGTAAGGATTGTCCATCTTTTACTACATCCATTCTGTCCCATTCCACAATCCAACGGATCATATCGGGTCTGCTTCTCCTGATGGCCCTAAGGTTCAAAGTATCGTAACATTCCGAGGTATAGACACACCATCCTTTCTTCACCCTCGATTTCCAACCGCCATACAAATCCCCTAATTTACGCTTTGGCTCAGTTTGGCTCAAGACAAACTGAATAAAAAATAAAAAACAAAAAAACCTTAGCATAATGCTAAGGTATAAAAAAACAAATTAAGCGAATAAGCAAATTATTTTACCGCTTTTACCACCGCTTCGAAAGCTTCCGGGTGGTTCATGGCTAAATCAGCCAGCACCTTACGGTTAAGTTCAATGCCTTTTTTATGCAACTTTCCCATAAATTCGGAATAGCTCATTCCGTGTTGGCGTGCACCGGCATTGATTCGCTGTATCCATAAACTGCGAAATTCCCGCTTTTTGTTTTTGCGGTCACGGTAAGCATAAGTTAACCCTTTTTCAAAGGCGTTTTTGGCAATGGTCCAAACGTTTTTTCTGGCCCCCCAATATCCTTTGGTCAGGCGGAGGATTTTTTTTCTCCTCTCTTTACTTGCTACATGATTAACTGAACGTGGCATAGGTTTTATTTTTAATGGAGATGCAAGCGGCAAAATGCACTTTGAAGCTTACAAGCTCCGGTTAGACATTTCTTATCAGGCAAGACATAACAGTAACTTCACATTCTTTTCATCAGCCTTATGGACCAATGTAGGTTGCCCCAAACGGCGCTTCCTGTCGGTTGCTTTTTTGGTCAGGATGTGGCGCTTGTAGGCTCTTTTTCTTTTGATTTTTCCCGTTGCCGTCAGCTTAAAACGCTTTTTGGCACTGGAATTCGTTTTCATTTTAGGCATAATTCCAAAAATTAAGGGACGCAAAGATAATAAAATATTCTGACAGTCAAATCATTTTCCAAAATACGGTTAAATGTAAGGGGCCGTAACGCTGTTTTTACAACTTTTCATATCAGCAGGGGAGCCTTGGAATATGATTTGCCCTCCACCTAGCCCGCCTTCGGGGCCTAATTCAATCACCCAGTCGGCACGGCGTATCATTTCCGGATGGTGTTCAATAACCAATACACTATGTCCTTTGGCTATAAGGGCATTCAGGCAATGCAAAAGTTTTTCCACGTCGGAAAAATGCAGACCCGTGGTGGGCTCATCAAATATGAAAAATCCTTTTCCTTTTCTGTTCTTTCCCGATAAAAAGTATGCCAGTTTTATCCTTTGGGCCTCGCCCCCACTAAGTGTGCTGCTGCTTTGCCCCATTTTGAGGTAGCCTAAGCCCACATCCAGAAGCGGCCTTAGCCCTTCCGATATACGGCGACAAAGTTTGTGTTTTTTTTCGTTCGATAGAAAAAAACCGTATGCTTCCTCTATACTGAGTTCAAGAATATCATGCACCGACAGGCCATCAAAATCGTACTCCAATGCCTCTTCTTTAAAACGTTTTCCACCACATGCCTCACAGGGAATTTCCACATCAGCCATGAACTGCATCTCGATGGTAATTACCCCTTCACCCTGACACTTTTCGCAACGCCCCCCCTCCACATTGAAGCTGAAATAACCCGGAGAAATTCCTTTTCGTCTTGCTTTTTCCGTTGTTGACAAAAGCATTCTGATATCATCATAAACTTTCAGATAAGTGATGGGATTGCTACGTGATGATTTTCCAATGGGCTTTTGATCGACCACCTCCATAAAATCCAAATCCAAATGTTTTTGATTGATGATTTTTTCAGACACACTTCTTTTTCCCGATAAAAAATACCCCTCCAGTTCCGGAACAAGTTCCTCCATGATTAGGGTAGATTTTCCCGAACCGCTAGGCCCGCAAATCACAGTCAAAACACACAAAGGGAATTCAACTTCTTTGATTTTAAGATTGTTTTTACCTGACGGACAGAATTTTAGGGAACTGCTCCAATTTCTGTAAGCTACTACAGTCATTGAGTTTTCTTTAGGCCTTCTCAGGTAACGGATGGTTTCGGATGTTGGATGGCTTTCCGGCAAATCGCTTACCGTTCCGTTATACAATACCTTCCCTCCGTGGATGCCTGCACCAGGCCCCAAATCAGTGATCCAGTCAGCAGAAAGCATAATTTGCTCGTCGTGTTCCACAACCATTACCGTATTGCCCAGATCGCGCAGATTTTTTAAGGTGGAAATTAAATTTTCCGTGTCTTTGGGATGCAAGCCGATACTGGGTTCGTCCAGAATATATAAACTGCCGCACAAGGAACTTCCCAATTGTGTGGCCAGATTCACCCGCTGGCTTTCACCCCCGCTCAGGGTATTCATAGGGCGATGCAACGTCAGGTAACCTAATCCCACCTTCATAAGGTACTCCAAACGCGAACGGATTTCCTTCAACACCACCTCCCCAATTTTTTGTTCACTCTCGCCAAGCTTCAGTTCTTTAAAAAATGCATGAAGGTTTTTCACCTCATCGGTAATCAAACTCCGCAAGTGCCGGCCGTTAATCTTAAAACAATCGGTTCTTTTATTGAGGCGGCTTCCCCCGCATTCAGGACACACGGTTTTGCCCCTGTATCTCGACAAAAATACACGGTTTTGTATTTTATATAATTCTTTTTCTATTCCCCTGAAAAATTCAAGTATTCCCGTAAAATATTCATTACCTTCCCATAATAAATTATATTCATCGGGGCTTAATTCTGATATGGGTTTGTGAACGGGGAATTTAAACTTCCATGCATTTTTAAGCAATTGGTGTTTATACCAACCGAAAACTTCACCCCTCCAGCAGGCAATGGCATCATCATAGACGCTTAATGTTTTGTCGGGAAAAATTTTGTCGGGGTCGAGCCCTACGGTATTTCCAAAACCATTGCAGGTGGGACATGCACCGTTAGGATGAAGGTAATTGAAATACGTTATATCGGGTTCACGGTTTGCAAATCCGGGTAATCCAAGATTTTGATTAAAAAACTCAAATTTTCCGTCGTAATATATGGAGCACTTTCCTTCTCCTTCCTTGAACGCCGCCAAAATTCCGTCTTCGGTTCGTGAACGGAAATCATCATCTTCTTTGTTTTCAGGAACCACTCCTCTGTCCATCAGTAGATACACTATCCCATGCTTAAATTCCGAAACTTTATTATCCGAGGAAATCGAAATCAGTTTTTCATTAAAAAAAACTCGGTTAATCCCCTGGTGAATTAAATATTGAAGCCAATTATCCGGAAAATTTTTAATGATGGCATCGGCAGGACTTAATATATAAAATTTTGTCCCCTCTTTAAGGTTTAATATAAAATTAAGAACATCGCTCGGGTGATGCTTTTTGATTTCCCTTCCGCTTTCAGGGTCATAGATTTTGGCGATGCGAAGGAACAGAATTTTAAGGTAGTCATAAATTTCCGTTACCGTTCCCACGCTCGACCTCGGGTTATTCGACACTACCCTTTGCTCCAGGGCTATGGCGGGTGACAGGCCGTGAATAAAATCCACTTTGGGCTTTTCAATTTTTCCCAGAAACTGGCGAATGTAGGCGCTTAAACTTTCGGCATATTTCCTTCTTCCCTCAGCATAAAGGGTATCAATGGCAAGCGATGATTTTCCCGAACCCGAAGGGCCCGTAATAACAATAAGCTTTTGTTTTGGAAAAAAAATATCCGTAATTTTTAAATTATGTTGCCGTGCATTTTTGATGAATATATAATCTTTTGAGGGATATCTTTCTGATACTTCCGCAATGTCAACAATTGATTTTTCTTTTATTACTTTAGGCATTGTGTTGCGAATTTACCCATTAAGGATTCCACTAACTCAAAAAACACAAAAATGTTTGGCAAAATTTTGTTTGTATTGAAATTTTTTTTATCATTGCATTAAAATCTGTGCCTATCGACTGAGAAATCTACTTACTCTTTGAAATCTCATAGTGTCTAACTTTTAAAAAGAAAAAGAGTAAGTTATGGATGCAACCTTAAAACTCAAGGCACAGGACGACAAATCCCTTGTTAATGCCTACATTAACGGAAATGAAAGTGCCTTTGAAGAACTTTTGCACAGGCATAAAAATCGTGTATTTGCTTTAATCAGGCAATGGATAAGCGATAAGCCATTAGCCGAAGATTTGTTTCAGGAAACCTTTTTTAAAGCCATACGGACTTTAAAATCGGGTGAGTATAACGAAGAAGGAAAATTTCTTTCTTGGTTATTACGCATTGCACGGAATGTAATTATTGATTATCATAGAAGGAACCATCGCCTGATGCCTGCCGACGTGATGCAAAACGAAGACGGAGAAGATTTCTCGCTCTTTGAACTTATCATTGAAAAGAATTCTAACCATAAATTGTATCTGCCCTATGAACTCAAAAAGAAACTCAGGGCCCTGGTTCGTGAACTGCCAAAGGAACAACGGGATGTGGTGATTCAAAGAATCTGGCTGGATATGAGCTTTCAGGAAATTGCCGAGTTTTCCGGGGTGTCCATCAACACAGCGTTGGGCAGGATGCGCTATGCCCTGATAAATTTAAGAAAGTTAATGGAAAAGCATGATTTATCCGGCTCATTTTTAGTTGAGTTGTATTAGATTTCTTCAATAATTCATAATATCCCTTCACTCATTTAAGAAAAATCATATTTATTAAACAAATAAATTTGAGGTATGAAGCGCCTAAGCATATTATTTTTTATTTTAAGTATAAATTTTGTTAGTAGCCAGGCATTTTATCCGCCCCCTTGTCCAAGCAATTCCATTTTTGCACACAATGGTAATGCCATCACTCAACACGGAGCGCCCAATGGCCCCGGGACGAATGTTCTGACGAATTTACCTGCAGGTGCTGGAGGTTTGGCTATCGGGCCTGCCTTTGGATTTCCTGCACCAAATCCTACCTGGTGGACAACCAGCGGGGGAACCTACTGGTATTATTCCAATGCCGGAACATGGGTAAATACCGGCCATACCACTGGTAATGGTGCAGCTGTTAACCTTGGTGGAGGAGGCGGTTTTATTTACAATCTCGTTGGAGCTACAGGCCAAATTTATGTTTATAACGGAACAGGAAACGGCTTTTTGCTTACTACGCTTACTCCGCCGTTCGGAGGAGGAGGGCCTTATGATGTGGTGGTGGACCAGGCCGGAAATTTCTTCATTTTAAAAGCTTCTACTCCCGGGCAAGGCCTTTACGTTTATAGCCCCAGTGGTGCATTGACTTGTTCTTACGCGGCCAATGGAATGATTAGCCAAACCGCTGGCGGCGGTTTTGCCATTTTACCAAGCACAACAAACCCTACAATCCCCGTAGTTTATTATAACAGTAACGGAACCGATTATATAGGAAATATATTACCCGGATCCACTTCCATAAACTTTACTTCCCAGCCATTACCCAATGGAGGTGATTATGCCAGTTGCCCGGTTCCGATTCCAACCGGTTCGGTTATTGCACCTAACGGAGGAAGCATCACTTGTGTTCAACCTCAGGTTACGCTCGTGGCTCAGGTGAACGGAAACGGAAGCATCGGCTGGCTTGGAGGGTATTCCTCCCCCACTACCTCACCTGTCAGCCCAACGTGCGGAACCATTCAGTGGTCGGGGCCAGGCATTGTAAGCGGACAAAGCACCCCAACCATCATAGTTAATCAGCCCGGTGTATATTCCTTTACTTTGAGCGGATGTAATACCTGCCCGAATTATACCATTAGTGCATCATATACCGTAACCGGACAAGGCGGTGTCATCACTCCCGTCATCAATGCACCTACGTGTTTCTCCGGAACGGCCGTTATGTCGGTATTACCCAACACGCCAACCAATACCGTTTTGTGGACCGGGCCCGGAATTGTTGGTCCGAATAATACCTTTACCATTCAATTTAACCAACCCGGTATTTATTCCGTTTCTATTTCAGGAGGAACAAATTGCACAGGGTCTGCTTCCGTTCAGGTATTTCAAATTCCCAATCTGAGTCTTACGGCTTCATCTTCGTCCATTTGTTCTCAAAACATCCTGAATGCACCAAACACCGTTACTTTTACAGGTTCAGGCGCAACAAACTATACCTGGACTTTAAATAATTTTTCAACCGGATCTTCCACTGCCCTTCCAACAATTACAGCAAACCCTGTTGCAGGCCAAACAATTGGAAGCGTAACTCTTACCGGCGCTCAGGGCCCATGCACCCAAACAGCTTCCATCAGCGTAAACATTATTCCAAATCCCGTTATTTCAGCTCCAACTTGTGTGTCGGGAAATACGGTTATGACCGCTTCACCCTTTATATCTACGGTGAACGTTAACTGGAGCGGTCCCGGAATCGTATCGGGAGGAAATACCCATACGCTGACTTTCAATCAGGGCGGTACGTACACGGTTTCATTCAACGGTTCCTGCATACAAACGGTGAATGTCATACAATCTCCAACCGTAAGTATTGCATCTTCTTCTCCGTGGATATGCCAAAATGGTTTTAATAATTCACCTAACACGGTTACCTTCAATGCAAACGGCGCAACTTCGTACACCTGGGTTTCATCACATTTCAACATTACTACCCCCGGAGCAATCTCCATTGTAAGCGGCTTAAATACCCAGATTACCGGCAATGCTACCATAATGCTTATCGGACAAAACGGCCCCTGTACCAATACGGCAATGGCTAACATACAGGTTATACAAAATCCAACCGTAAGTGTGAATAGTGTGTCTGTTTGCTTTGGCAATTCTGTTAATATCAATGCCGGCGGGGCAACTTCCTATACCTGGACGCCTTCCAACGGCCTAAATACAACTTCGGGCCCGAATGTCATTGGTTATCCGAATACCACTACCCAATATAGTGTTGTTGGTTATCAGAGCGGTTGTTACAGGGATTTTGCTCCCCTTACGGTAACCGTTGTCCCCCTCCCCCAAATTACCGTTGCTCCCTTAATCAATACTATCTGTGTCGGATCAACCTTAAATCTTATTGCCAGCGGAGCCAACAATTATACCTGGCAACCCAATAGTTATATAAATAATACTTCATCTTCCGCTGTGAATGTGTATCCTCCAGTAACTACGAATTACACCGTTATTGGTGAAGCATCTACCTGTACTTCCTCTGCCGTTTATCAGGTATCGGTAATTCCTATTCCTAATTTAATGTTAAACATCACTACCGATACCATTTGTAAAGGATTAAGCGTGCCTCTTTATGCCAGTGGTGCCTGGTCTTATACCTGGAGCACAGGACACACCACTTCTTCTTTAATGGTATCTCCCAATGTTACAACTGTTTATCAGGTTACCGGAAACAACGGCCAGTGTTCAGCAGTAAAACAAGTTACCATCGTTGTGATTCCCTATCCTGATTATCAAATTACAGCTAATCCGCAAAAAATTTGCTACGGCAACAGCACTCAGTTAAGTGCACCCGGAGGAATGACTTATTCCTGGTCACCATCAAATTCATTAAATAATCCTCACATTCATAATCCGATAGCAACTCCGTTTGAAAATACGAATTATACTGTCATGGTTTCGAATTATCTTGGAACAAAGTATTGTACCGTCACTAAAGAATATTCCGTTGAAGTGGTTCCGAAAGTAGAAATTTTCGCCGCTTCGCCATATTCAATTTGCATTGGTGAAAAAATTACTTTAGTTGCAGGAGGAAATGCCGAACAATATCAATGGCAACCAACACTTGGAATTTCAAATCCGAACCTACCTAAAGTTGATGTCAGCCCAACAGCTAACATAATTTATACCGTTACAGGTATATCCGGAGGATATTGTAAAGATTCCAAACTTGTACAGGTAATCGTAAGGCCTAAGCCGGATGTTTATGCAGGAAGGGACACCACATTTAATCTTGATGAACCCATGTTTTTGAATGCTACGGGAACCGGCACCATGACTTGGATATCGGGTGATGGTATATTGTGTAAGGTTTGTCCTCAAACCCAAATCATGCCAAAAAGCTCCGGTTGTTATATTGTTCAATCCGTTAATGAATTCGGATGTAAGGCCGAAGATGATGTTTGTATAGAAGTTACCACAGATTATAATCTTTATATTCCTAATTCCTTTTCCCCCAATGGTGACGGAATAAATGATGTATTCAGGATTTACGGAACCGGGCTTTTAAAAACACAACTAACGATCTATGACAGATGGGGTGAAAAAATATTTACATCCAACGAATTTGAAAAGGGATGGGATGGCACACATAAAGGTGTAATGTGTAAGGAGGATGTATATGTTTGGCAATTAAAATTTAAATCCCTTGACGGTAAGGAAAGGACTAAAACAGGACATGTTACTTTGCTGAAGTAATTTTAAATTTTGCCTGTAAAAATTCTTATTTTATCTTGTTTGATTTTTAAAAATTTTGAAGGGTCTGAACTAAATATGCCATAAATGGTACTGCCGCTCCCGCTCATCGATGCATACAAAGCCCCTTTTTCATAAAGAAGGTTTTTAATTTCGGCAAGTTCGGGATACTTAGGAAAGAGAACATCTTCAAAATCGTTGAAGATCAAGTTTTTCCATTCATGAACTGGATGGAGTAAAAGTATTTCTTTTAGGTTATCATCGGAGCCTTTAGGCCTGCAATTTTTATAGGCAAAAGCCGTATCGGAATGGATACCAGGCCAGATACATACTATGTAATAACCTTTCAATCTTTCGAAATCAAAAGGAATGATAATATCACCAGTACCTTCCACCAGACAAGGTTTGTTGTGTAAAAAAAAGGGACAATCCGCCCCTACCCTCGATAATAAATCGGATTTTTGACCAAAACTTAATCCCAATCCAAACATTTCATCCAATAAATTCAAAAAAGCCGTAGCATTGCTGCTCCCCCCACCTAAACCTGCACCTGCAGGAAGGTTTTTTAGCACATTTACTTTGAGCGGTGGGAAGTTGATCCCATACATTTCCGATAACAATACGATTGTTTTTATTAGGTTATTATTTTCATTTAACCCGGGAATATCTATACCATAAAATTTAAATACATGTTTTTGAATTCCGGCAGGTTGGGTAATTTCAATGGCATCATGCCAAGGAATTGGAACAAAAACAGAGCGGATGTTGTGATACCCGTCGGGGCGTTTATTTAAAATCCTGAGTCCGAGGTTTATTTTAGCATTGGAAAAACCCAGCATTTTGCAGTTGTGAATAATTTTAATAACTTTGTGTAAATTTCAGTAAAACTATGAAAAAAGGTCTTATTTTCTCTTTTGCTTTATTATTGTTGTTAAGTTCGTGTAACAACAAAAAAAATACACCTCCGGAACAAGATACGGATGTTACCCATGCACAAGATGTGATGTTTGCCAATTCGTTTGTTGCTGACCTTGCCTGTATTGTTTTACAAAGTAATAATGGAGGTGTTTATATGCCAACTTATTCTAAGTTTAGCGGTACGTTAGCCACAACCGATGTTTCAATTAATATTAATACATCAACCGGCATCACCAATATTGACTTTAATAAAGTTGTTTGTGCGGATGGAATATACAGAAGTGGTAAAATTAAAGTATCAGCTTCACCAGTAAATACTTTATCCATGCCCAAATTTCCCGGTTATACAGGCACCGTTGAAGTTCAACCCGGATTTGTGGTGAAAAATTATTCCGTTAACACAGTGGGTAATTTCATAGTAAAAAATATCACTCCCAATGGTTTTAATCCTTCTCAAACAAAAATGCAATGGGAAATTTCCGGTGAATTGAATTTCATTGATACTTCCGCATCTGTCACCAATAAAAATATGACATGGAAAGGTAAATTTATCATGACCATGGCAAATTCCACCAATACCCTTCTTAACAGCACTCCTGGCGGCTTTTTTGATTTTTATTTGCCGGCATACAGCCCCACCATGTCTGCTTTTCCAACCCCCACAAATGGAATTTTGTTACAGTTTACAGGAAGTGCTAACGGAAAAGTGAAAACATCCATGAACTATACCTTCACTACAAGAAGCGGAAGTTCCATTGAGAAAGATTTTAATAAAACTCCGAATTACTCTCTTGCATTTCGTCGCCATCCATTTGTTGCGGGAAAAGCTGAATTGAAAATTGAAGGTAAACCCATACGTTATATTGATTTGGGAGAAGGAAATCCTGATGAAACGGGCTACGTTCAAATTAATGGCCTTAGTTATTCTTTTGACTTCACTTATTAACGACTCCTAATGTAAAAAGCATACAATAAAAGCCCCGAACATTCGGGGCTTTTTAATTTTACTCAGTACAATGCCCATTCGCCAATTTCAAAACATATAAAAAAAGCTTTTTTGACGTTTAGAAAAAGTTTCCATTTTTTATTTTGGTATATCATAATTCTTTCTTGCCAAATTTTTAAAAGGGTTACAAATTAAAAAACCCGCTAAAAAGCGGGTTTTAGTAGCGGGGGGTGGAATCGAACCACCGACCTTTGGGTTATGAGCCCAACGAGCTACCTCTGCTCTACCCCGCAATTCGCCTGCAAATTTAAGAATAAATTTTCTTAATGAACAAATATTTTCAGAACTAATGCTTCTGAGATAATTGAATCTCTTTTTTTAACGTTAAAATGTCTCCTTCAAGCCGCTTCATTTCTTGTTCCGAGGTGCCGTCATAAAAACCACGAATTAGTCCGTCTTTATCTACCAAAACAAATAATTCAGAATGTAAAAAACCCTGGTCGGCTTCCTCGTCTTCTAATGCATTAATCAAATAACTTTTTTTGGCCAGGGCATAGATGGTGTCTCGGTTACCAGTCAGCAAATACCACTTACCGCGAATGGCACCATAATGTTCAGCATAAGCCCTTAATACCTCAACCGTATCGTGGGCCGGATTGACCGTATGAGACAAAAAAACCAGATCGGGATCAGCGGCAAATTTTTTTTGCAATCTTGCCATGTGTTTGCTCATTTCCGGGCAAATACTCCGGCAGGTGGCAAAGAAAAAATCCGAAATAATTATTTTCCCCATAATCGAGTCGGAAGAAAATACGGTTCCGTATTGGGTGGTCAATCTAAATGGCAAAATCTTGTGGTAGAGCGTGTCGCCGTTTTCTTTATTAAATTTTTTTTCGCCAAATATGGGTAAAAGGCGCTCTGATTTCTCTTTTCGGCAAGCCGAAATCAACAAGGCCAATACAAAAACAAACCTAACGCTGTTCAATGACATGGTTTTTCCTGATGAAATTAACTTCTTCTTTCAAGCGTAAATGGCGATATTCCTGAACCATACGCTTCACTTCATCCGTAAAAGTAAAATTATAATAACCGCGTATATGATTTTTGGCATCCAACAACACTCCGAAATATTCGAATACGTGAACGGGCTTATGAGCATAGATAGATTTTTTTAAACTAAAAAAATCCAAAGAATCCAATGGAATAAGACAAAGATTTGTGGCTGTAGTGCCTAAATAGTTAAAGAAATCATAATTTTTGTCTTTTAAATAATAAAAAACCATCGGTATTTCTTTCACTTTTTCCGGCTTGAACCTGAGGGTTTCCAATAAAGATTGTACATAGTATTGTTTATTCTCAAATTCATCCTGAACCAAAAAAGCAACAATGGAATGCTTATGTGGAAATTTAACGACGGTATCTGGAACGGAATAAAAAATCGTATCGCCCGGCCGGATAACCTTTTTTGGCCCGTAGTAATTCAGCCGATAAGAGTTGATTTTAACTTTTTCAAAAAATACCCAAAATAAAGCCGGCAGCACAAGCAACACCACCAAAAGGGCTTTCTTTTTCATCTGAAGGGCAAAGGTAATATGAAAAAAACATTCACAAAAGAACTAAAGTTTAAGCAAAAACTTTTTCTTAGTCGCGCTCATCCACAATTTGGTCGGGCTTAAAGGGTTTGGTATCAAAGGTGAATTGTGTGTCGGCAATTTCCTGATTAGGCTTAAATGTCTTTACTTCAATGGTTTGCTTTCCGCCGTCTTTCATGAGCATGATCATTTGCATGACCTGTTTTTTGGCTTTATTCACATAAAGCTTCACTGTGTGATATTTCTTTTTGGCCTGATTTTCGGCAGGAAACAAACTGATGACATGACAAACACTTTGTCCGAGTTTTTCTTCCTTATCATATTTGAATTTGAATCCGCTTTCATAAATGGTGAAAATATTGCTTGGATTGATTTGGTCCTTTTGATTTGGATCGTAGTTTTTTATTGTTACTTCACCGGCGTCTTTATTATGGTTCCATTGGGTTTTGCCGTCGCAAACAATGACATTACCCGGGATCTCAAGACGAAAGGCATTCCCTTTTAACCACACTTTGCCATTTTGCTTTTCTACCACTTTGTTTTCTCGGTTAGTGATGGTAAGAACATATTCGGAATAAATGGTTTTGTAGGCTCTGGTAGTTTTGCTTAAATCGTCTAATATGGCTTTGGCTTTTGGATCTTGATCCTGTGCATATACTAAACTCAAAATAAAAAAACAGAAAAGATACTTCATGGTTACTTTATTTTCAAATCAGATGCCAAATTAAGAATTGAATTGGCCAAGCCAAAAGAAATTTAATTTTATTTTACAAATTTTTGAGAATTTCCTCGAGTTGCTGCATATCCTTAATCAGGACTTCACGTGTCTTGGATCCTTCAAAGGGCCCGACAATGCCAGCCGCTTCCAGTTGATCGACGATACGTCCTGCACGGTTATAGCCCAGTTTTAATTTACGCTGCAGGAATGATGCCGAACCCTGTTGAAATTGAACCACCAGGCGGGCCGCTTCATCGAACATTTTATCGCGTGCGGACAAGACCACTTCATCTTTCATGACATCACCGTTTTCATCCACATATTCGGGCAAAAGGAAAGCCGAGGGATATCCACGCTGTGCACCAATAAATTCGGTAATCCTTTCCACTTCGGGTGTGTCTACAAAAGCACATTGGATACGGATCAAATCATTACCAGTACTCAAAAGCATATCGCCTCGCCCGATGAGTTGCTCGGCGCCCCCACTGTCGAGGATAGTACGCGAATCGATTTTACTGGTAACGCGGAAGGCAATGCGGGCCGGGAAATTGGCTTTAATAACACCGGTGATGATGTTGACAGATGGACGCTGGGTGGCTATAATCAAATGGATGCCCACAGCCCTAGCCAGCTGAGCCAGGCGTGCAATGGGTGTTTCGACCTCTTTTCCTGCCGTCATAATCAGGTCGGCAAATTCATCAATCACCAACACAATGTATGGCAAATATTTATGTCCTTCGTTGGGATTGAGTTTACGTTGGATGAATTTCTGGTTGTATTCCTTAATATTGCGTGCCGCTGCCGCCTGAAGGAGGGCATAACGGTTCTCCATTTCAATACATAGGGAATTCAGGGTATGAATTACTTTTGTATTATCGGTTATGATGGCTTCCTCGGAATTTGGGAGTTTGGCCAAATAGTGGCGTTCGATTTTATTGAATAACGTAAGTTCCACTTTTTTCGGATCCACCAAAACAAATTTAAGTTGTGAAGGATGTTTTTTATAGAGCAGCGATACCAAAATGGCGTTCAGCCCCACCGACTTACCTTGTCCGGTTGCACCAGCCATCAGCAAGTGCGGCATTTTTGCCAGGTCGGCAATAAAAATTTCATTGCTGATGGTTTTTCCGAGAGCAACAGGTAATTCATACGTGCATTGATTGAATTTTTCGGAAGCCAGAATGTTCCTCATCGGAACAATTTCGGGATTTTGATTGGGTACTTCTATTCCCACCGTCCCTTTGCCCGGGATGGGAGCGATGATGCGTATACCCAATGCTGCCAAGGAAAGCGCAATATCATCTTCCAGATTTTTGATTTTGGCAATCCGTATTCCGGGGGCAGGAACCACCTCGTACAAGGTTACCGTTGGGCCAACTGTGGCCGTTATGCGGTCGATATCAATACCATAGTTTTTCAGTGTCGAAACAATGCGGTTTTTGTTGGCTACAATTTCTTCTTCGTTTACTTTGCCATGCTGGGGGCCATAATCGTTCAACAAATCGAAGTTGGGAAATTTGTAGGATGAAAGTTCAAGAGTGGGGTCGAACTCCCCTAATTCTTCCACTAGTCTGGCGGCCGTATTCTCTTCCACCAATTGTTCTTCCTTTTCCGTGGTATTCACTATTTCAAATTCCTTAACATCGGCATTTTTTTCATCATGGACTTGAGGAGCTGGTGAAAGTATTTCCTGGGTGTTTTTGAGAGAAATTTCTTCCATCCCGTCTGCTTTATGATTAACCTGCTCCTTAATATCATGTTCCGCTACACCCGTGCCCATGGGCTTTGCAATTCCGGTTTCTTCCAGTATTTCATGAAGTTCAAGGTGGATATCATCGGGGTGAATTTCATCTTCACTTTTTAAATCAACCATAGGCTCCGTTTGATCAACCAAACCCTCTCTGTCTTCCTCTTCAACACTTACGGGTTCATCCGTTCTGTTATCTTCCTTTATCCAATTCCTGATGGCAGAGGGCAACAGATGTAAATTCAAAAACCAAATGCCATAAGCCAGTCCCGTAAAAACAAGCAGGGTTAACAAGCCGTAATATCCCAAGAGCGGTTCCAGGGCAAGTTTTATCCGATAGCCCACATTTCCTGAAATATAAGTGGGAAGCTTTTCCGTCATGTTCAGCGTTAAAGATCCAAAAATCATCAGAAAAATTCCATGGCTTAACAAGGAAGGAACGGATTTTTTAATCATTGCCAATTTCAGCCTTTTTAGACTCCATAGGGTAAAAAAGCCAACCCATAACAGGGAAAATATTCCATATCCGACATACGTTATGCGGTGAGCAAGGAAAGCACCTGTTTTTCCCATGATATTGTGCACCTGTATTTCTTCTTTCAGCATTTCAGAGAAAGGCATGATTAAAAAGGCAAAATCTTTCTTAAAATGAAAAAAGTAGGAAATAATGGATGCCAAAAGAAAAATTGCAAAGCAAAGCAAAAAAATACCCCAAATGGTTCTTACCTTTGGTTTTTGATAGAACTCCAAGAATTTCTTTAAAAAGCTCTTTTTTTCATCCGTATTGGCCTGATTTTGTTGTGATCCTGGCTTTTGGGAAGGAGTTTCTTTTTGTTTCCTTTTTTGGGGTTTTTCTTGTAATACTGAAGGTTCTTCAACCACGGCAGCCCCCGCCTCATGTTCCTCAACCATGCTGGCCTGTTGATCCTGGAAGGATTTTCTGAGTCGATTCGCCATATAAAATGCTGTAAATAATAAAAATAGATATTAGAATAAACGCTAAAAAGCATGTTAGGTGTCAGTTTTTAACCTGAAGGTGTTAGTTAGTTAAATTCAGGATATTGATTAAAGTCATATGGTAAATGACAATTTCATGACAATCATAAATTCGTTCTTTCATAGATTTGCAACGTGAATTTCCTTCGCGTCCTTTCGTTTTCCCACAAACGATTACCTCTTGCGGCCATTGGAAAATTATCTTTTTCAGACGAACGAATATCCGATATTCTGGGGGCATCAAAGGAGATTTTACAGTGCGAAGAAGTTTTCTGCCTCTCTACCTGTAACCGGTCGGAATGGATATTATATTCCCCTGTATTAAATCATAAACGCATCGAATCACTTTTAAAACAAGTTTTTGGAATTGAAAACGATTTCGAAAAATACCTCTCCGGAATGGAGTTGTTTGAAGGGGAGGAAGCCGTGAATCATGTATTCCGCCTTTGTTCCTCATTGGAGTCCATGGTCATCGGGGAACGTGAAATCCTGGCCCAGACAAGAAAAGCCTTCGATAAGGCCTTTGAACTTGGCTATGCTTCCGATAAGCTCCGCATCTTGATGCGGTTTGCCACCGAATGTGCAAAAGAAGTTTACACCAATACCCGCATTGCGGAAAAACCCGTATCGATAGCATCGCTTGCATACAGGGAGCTGGCACAAAGAGGACTAACTTCTGAAAAAACTTTTTTGGTAATTGGGGCCGGTGAAACCAACTGGAAACTGCTGGACTATCTCAGGAAAAATAAAAATAATGTTTTTTATATTTTTAACCGCACCTTGCACAAAGCAAAACAGCTTGCTGAGCATGTGGGCGGTGAAGCTTTTGAACTTCAGCATCTTTCGGATTTTCAAAAAGACTTTGATGCATTGATGATATGTACCTCTTCACCAACCCCCTTGTTGAATGAAAAAAATGCCTCACGACTTTTTCAATATTTTAAGGGCAAAAAAGTAATAGTGGATTTATCCGTTCCCAGGGGAATTGAAGAAACCGTATTGGAAAAATACCGGACGGATTCCATTTTTGTGGATTCGCTGAATGAACAGGCGAAAAAAAACCTTTGTGAACGTGCCAAGGAAATCCGTATTTGCGAAAGCATAATAGAACAATACATTGAACAGCATCATCGTGCACAAAGTGAAAGGGTCGTCGAACTTATTTTCGGGGAAATTCCCAAAAAAGTAAGAGAAACCAAAGAAAAAGCCATTCATGAAGTGTTCAGTAAAGAAATTTCCATGCTGGATGACAAATCAAAAGAAGTGTTAATGCGCGTGCTGGACTACATGGAAAAAAAATACAATACATTTACGATGTGCTCGGCCAAAGAAATTTTGTTAGGTAAGGATGAGCACATAAGATTTTCATGAGAAAAATCGTATTGGGTACCCGCGGCAGCGACCTGGCGTTATGGCAGGCCCGTTTTACGCAAGAATTATTAGAAAAACACGGACATTTTTCCGAATTAAAAATCATTAGAACATTTGGCGATCAAATTCAAGAACTTAAGCCTACCTTTTTAAAAACCGGCGAAAAAGGTATTTTCAGCAAGGAGTTGGAGGAAGCACTTTTAAAATGCGAGATAGACATAGCCGTTCATTCCCTGAAAGACCTACCCGTCGATCTTCCCGAAGGATTGATGCTAGGAGGTGTTTCCTCCAGGGAAGATCCCAGTGAAGCACTTTTAATCAAAAAAAAATATTTTGATCCATCATTACCGCTTTCCTTGGCCCAAAGCACCCGCATCGGCACCTCATCGCTTCGACGGTTGAATCAAATCAAATTTTTGCGTGAGGATATTGAAATTATCCCCGTTCGGGGAAATGTCCCTACCCGCCTGAAAAAATTTCTAAAAAATTCCGACATGCACGGGATCATGCTGGCTGCAGCCGGACTAAAACGCCTTGGCATACCGCAGGAATCTGAAGAATATATAACTGTTATGATAAATGAGTCCATCATCGTTCCTGCGCCTGGACAAGGGGCAATAGCCTGGGAAATAAGAAGCAACGACGAAGAACTATACAAAATCCTTCAGGAAATTCAATGCCCTGTTACGGCAGAGGCTGTAATCAAAGAACGTGAATTGATGCATGGCCTTCAGGCAGGCTGCCATGCTCCATTAGGGATATGCTTAAAAAAAACGGATAATGAACAATGGCTTTATGTATCCTATTCCCCACAACCTGAAAAAAGTCCCATCCGTCTTTGCCTCCGGGTAGAAAACAAGGATTTGGAAGTCCAAAAAGCACTAAAGATCCTGAACTACAACCAATATCAAAAAATTTTTGTATCAAAAAATCCCGAAGAATGGTCATTGCTTTATGCTTCTCTTGCCTCCCAAGGACATTTTGTACAAATGCAATCATTGTTGGCCTTTGAATGCATTGCCCCTCCACGGCTGCCGGATCACGAAGCGGTTTTCTTCTGCAGCCCCAGATGTGTAAAATTTTATTTCGATTTATACAAGGAAAAGATAAACCATGAATTGATTCTTGGTTGCATGGGCACCGGTACTGAAAGAAAATTGAAAAAATTCGGCCACTTTTCTCATTTCACCGGCAATTCAAATAATCCCAAACAAGTGATGGAATCTTTCCGAAAACAATTTCAACACCTCACTGTCCTGATTCCGGTAGCTGAAAAACATAGTTCCGATGTTGAAGCAATCTTTAACGATCCGACTAAACATTTCATTGTTCCCATTTACAGAACTATTCCTATTCAGACTTCCGGACTTGAAAATTTTGACCTCTACGTTTTGACCAGCAGTTCGAATGTGGAGGCTCTGTTTTCAGGAAACCCTCAAATTAACATAAATGCAAAATACATTGCGATTGGCAACAATACAAAAAATAAACTTGTCGAATTTGGAGTGAAAAAAATCCTGGCAGCAAAAGACTTCGCGGAATTGTCGGTATTGGCTTCAGTATATGAAGCATTAGTGTTGTAACATATTTCTATAATCTTTCTTTCAGTTTTTCAGCGGCCATTTCACCCACCACAGAACCAATAGCCACCCCCATTCCGCCCATTCTTACAGCGATCAAAACCCGTTCAGAATGCCATTCAATGATGGGTTTTTTTTCAGGGCCAACCCCCATAATTCCTGCCCAACGTTGTTCAATACGAAATTTTTTTCGGGGTAAAATCACACGCTGCAAGAGCTCTTCCAATTTCAACTGGATTTTTTCGGTCAATTCAAAATCGGTGGTGGTTTCTGTTTTGAAATCAAGATTACGGCCTCCGCCTAAAAGTACCCTTCCATCCAATTCCCGAAAGTAGTAATACCCTTTGTCCATATGAAATGTTCCTTTCCAATTTAAGCCCTTGATTTTTTCCGTAATCAGCACCTGAGCCCTGGCGGGCAATACATCTTTCCTCCCCGTTATAGCCGAGGCAAAGCCGTTGGTGGCAATCACCACATTAGGAACTTTAAAATGATAAAAATCCGTATGAACCTCAACTCCATCATTACACTCTTGTATTTGTTCCACTGTTATCCCGTTCAGAATTTCAATTCCCGCTTCACGGCATAGTGTCAGTAAGCTTTGCATCATGCGCCCGGTTTGGATTCCGGCTTCATATTTATTCCGAATTAACCCTACAATCTTACCAAAACCATAATCTTTTAAATGTACGGAATAATCGTCATAAACATCATTTTTACCGATAAACGTCTTTAATTTCTTGTTCAACAAATTAGAAAATTCCAGCATTTCCAAAAATTCATATTTGTCATCAAAGCATTCAAAGCCCCCTACAGGTTCAAAGCCGATATTTCCGTCTCCTAATATGCTTCGAAGTTTTTTCAATCCGTTCCAGCGCATGGCAATCGTTTGCCAAACCGTATCCTCAGGAATTTTTTTTAAATCGTCGAAGATTTCGGAAGGGCTTCCAAAGCAAGCAAAACCGGCGTTCTTAGTGCTGGCACCGTGGGGAAGAACCCCACGTTCCAACACCAAAATTTTTGTCTTAGGAAATTTCTTTCTTATGTGATAAGCAGTAAACAAACCAACCAAACCGCTACCGATGATAATGATATCCTTGTTATCTAAAAACTCTTTCTTATCCCAGTAACTTACCTTAACATTATTTGATTTTTTAAAAGAATTTTTCATCAAAAGCAATGAACAAAATTAGTTATTTTTATACCTAAAACTGCATTTGAATACTGACAGCAGGAATGAAAATTTTAATTCAAAAAAATATATTTTTGTTTTTTTTGTTTTTGACCGGTTTACATTTGGCTTTATCACAAGAAAAGTTTGTTCGATTTACAACAAAAATTGAAGTTAACGGAAAAGGTACGGGCGGAGCACAGGTCGTCATAACCCAAAACGGTAAGCCATTTCAAACCATAACCACCAACGATGACGGGAAAGTTAAAATTGATCTTCCTGCCGGCTATAACTACCAATTTGCGGTATCCAAACCTCAACACTGTACCAAACGCTTTGAAATATCCACCATCGGTATACCTCCCGAGGAACGCGAGTTGGGGTTTGATGTGCAAGCCATTACACTTTTTCAACCCATGCCCGGTATAGACTACTCTGTACTTAATAAACCGCTTTTCAAAGCTGTTTATACCCCAGGTAAAGGAATGGATTATGACGAAGCTTATGCCAATATGATGTTAAGTGAACTTCAGCGTCTTAAAAGTATGGAGCAACAAGCCATTGCGGCTGCCAAAGAAAAAGAAAACAATTATAAAAACGCCATTGCAAATGCCGATAAATCGTTTCAGAAAAAGGAATGGCAAACAGCCATTACTTATTACAACGAGGCATTGAAATATAAGCCCGAAGAAAATTACCCCAAAGACCAAATCAATCAAATCAATAAAATCATTGCAGAAGAAGAAGCAAGGAAGAAGGCGGAAGCGGAAGCCGCTGCTAAAGCCAAAGCTGAACTCGAAGCCAAATACAATACCGCCATCAAAAAAGGCGACGATGCCTTTGCTAAAAAAGATTGGACAACCGCTAAAGCCGGTTACAACGAGGCACTGGGCTTAAAACCCAATGAGCAGTATCCCAAATCACAATTAGCCGCCATTGATAAAGCCATTGCTGATGAAGCAGCGGCGAAAGCTAAAGCAGAAGCCGAGGCTAAGGCCAAAGCTGAACTCGAAGCCAAATACAATGCCGCCATCAAAAAAGGCGACGATGCCTTCGCAAAAAAAGATTGGAATTCGGCAAAAGCCGCTTATAACGAAGCCCTGGGGCTAAAACCCAATGAACAATATCCCAAAAATCAACTGGCCGCCATCGACAAAGCTATTGCCGACGAAGCCGCTGCAAAAGCCAAGGCGGAAGAAGCCAAAAACAAAGCAGAACTGGAAAAGAATTTTAATGCAGCCGTAAAGAACGGAGATGCGGCATTTGGAAAGAAAAGCTGGGAAGAAGCAAAAGGATTTTATCAGGAAGCCCTTGGTTATAAGCCCGATGCCAAATATCCTTCCGACCAAATCAAAAAAATAGAGAAAATATTGGAAGAAGAAGCCAGGAAAAAAGTTGCCAACGAAGAAGAGGAAAAATATAAAGGAATTATTGCCCAGGCCGACCGTGCATTTAATTCAAAAGACTGGAACAACGCCAAATCCTTTTACCAACAAGCCTTGGGCATGAGGCCGAATGAACAATACCCGAAGAAAAAATTGGCCGAGATCGATGATATATTGAATAAACAAAACAACAAAGGAAATAATGAAATTAAAATCAGCGGCTCCAATGAAAATTACACCAAAGCGATACAAATTGCCGATAAATATTATTCTTTCCGAAACTGGAGTTTGGCCAAGCGTTATTACCAGGAGGCCTTAGTGGCCAAAGCCAACGACGCTTATGCCACACAGCGCCTGCAGGAATGCGAAAAACTTTTGAATTCCGATGCGAACGATTTAAAAAAGAAACGAAAACAGGAATTGCTGGCCAAATATAAAGAAGGTGTTACGGAAGAAACCATTGATCAAAACAACGGAGTAGTGATAACACAACGTGTGGTGGTTAGAAGCGGAGAAGTTTGGGTGTACCAGAAAAAACGCTTTACCACCTGGGGTGGTGTAGTTTATTACCGTGACGATGAAAAAATTACGGAGAGCGAATTTGAACTGGAAACCAAGCCCTGATGTTGCCTTTTACGGAATGCCGCCTTTGCGGTCAAATCAAGGATTTCAAATTAATTTACAAATACGATGATTGTCAGGTTTATCGATGTACCTGCTGCGGTTTTACGTTTATACCTGATAACTTCAGAAAAAATATAAATTATGCGTTATACAAGAAGAATGAATTAATATACGAAGAAATCCGAAAAAGCGATCATGAATTAAAATTACATCGTCATTATCAGCGTATTGCTTTTTTTGAAGATTTCGCTAAGGGGAAAAAATTATTAGATGTTGGCAGTGGTTGGGGGCATTTTGTTTGGGCTGCCCTTAATAAAGGTTATGAAGCAAAAGGACTTGAATTAGCAGAGTATCCTGCCAAATTCAGTATGGAAGAGCTGAAGTTGCCGGTGTATAAAATTAATTTTTTCGAACTGGATTCTGATGAAAAATTTGATATTATCACCTTTTGGGATGTTTTGGAACACATTGACGACATTCACGGCTTCATCAGAAAATGCTCCGATTTACAGAATACCGGAGGGATCATAGTGTTACAAGTACCGGCTATCGACAGCCCCGTTGCCCGTAAGCAGGGAAAAAACTGGAAAATGATTGGTATTGACCACGTAAACTATTTTTCAAAAGAAACCATGAAAAGGTTATTGGAAAGCCATGGGTATGAAATGATAAAATTCAAATACAACTCTGAATTGAAATTATTTTTGATGTACTATGTTTTTCCTTTAATAAAGAAATTCAAATTCAGGAAAAAAAACTTAAGAGAAACCAATCTTGAAATTCCCCACGAAGAGCGTCAGGCATTTTTTAATAAAATCACCCGGGGATCAAAGTTTAAAAAAAGAATAATGCTGGTTCTTCATGATGTGATTATGTGGGTATTTTCACTGTTTAATTTCGGAGAGGAAATGATGGTGGTGGCGAGGAAGAAAAATCAGCGTGAAGCCAGGGATGCAATGCTTTCAGGGTCTGGATAATTGATCAGAATTCCCCTGAGTTGGCCCACAAATACAAACATACTACCTGCGGCACAGGCATGGGCACCTGACAAAAGCGCCTGTTTTAAATGTTTCAGTTTTCCTGCACCGCCGCATGCTACGACAGGTATGGAAAGTGAGGCGCTAATTTTTTTAATCATATTAAGATTATACCCGGCCATGCTTCCGTCGTCATCAATGGAATTCAGTATAAGTTCGCCTGCACCAAGAGTTTCAAATTTTTTTGCCCATTCCTCGGGCGCCCCCTTCACTTTCCGTGTGCCACAATGTATGCGGCACTCATACTTTCCAAGCCAGTTCTTTTTGTAATCCAAACACACTACTACACTTTGTGATCCAAACCTTTCCGATAATGCTTTGATAAGTTCAGGATTTTGAAATGCAGCAGTGTTAAGCACAACTTTTTCTACACCACATTTAAACAGTTGTGCCGCAGTTACAACATCTTTAATACCCCCACCGTAAGCCACAGGCATAAAGGCCTCGCTGACAACGTTTGAAATATAATCCACGTCCGGTGGTTTTCCGGAAATGGTGGCTTCAATATCCAGAATGATCAACTCATCCACCTGTTTGTCGTTAAATATTTTTACCGTATTTATCGGATCGCCCACATAAACATGATTTTTGAATTTAATCCCTTTGTAAAGCCCTTTATTCTTAAGTAATAAAACTGGTATGACGCGCGGAAGGAGCATGTTATAACTGAATAAAGTTTTTTAAAAGATGCAATCCATAAACATGACTTTTTTCAGGATGAAACTGAACTCCGAAAATATTATCTTTTCTGAAAGAAGACACAAAGGTTTGAGTAAAATATGCGGTTTTCGCAATGATATCTTCTTCATGATGGCATTTCACATAATATGAATGCACGAAATAAAATCTTGGATTATCAGTGTAATTCTTAAACAACGTATCATATTTTAAAGGACTTACCCAGTTCCAACCCATATGGGGGATTTTAATTTTCTGATCTTCAAACCTGAATTTGATGACTTCCGCATCCACCCACCCTAGCCCCGATTTTATTCCTTCTTCACTCTTTTTTGCCATGAGTTGCATTCCAAGGCAAATGCCCAATACGGGTACTTTTTCGTTTATGATTTTTTTATTCAGCACCTCAATCCATCCTCCCTTTTCCAATTCATTCATACCAAAGTCAAAAGAACCCACACCAGGTAAAATAATTTTTTCAGCACCTTTCAATTGCATGGGATCGGAAACAATTTCGGCATTTCCCCCAGCTTTTTTTATCATGTTGAGGATGGAACCGCAGTTGCCGGTATTATAGTTGATGATTAAGACCATACAAAAACTAAGATAAAAACTGAATTATCTTCTCTATGATATATTCAACTTCCTCAGGCTTCATGGGATAGAAAAGGGGAATAATAATACTGTTTTGAGATAATTCTTCAGAGGCAGGCAATTTTAAATCAGGATAGTGTTGAAGATAGGCAGTTGATTTATGTGCCAGCATCACCCCTCTGCGTGTGGCAATGCCTGCTTCAAAAAGCTTTTGCATAAGTTCATCTCTGGAACATTTTGCCTGTGGTTTAAGAAAAACAGAAAAACTTTGATAATTCGAAAAAGTGTTTTCTTTTTCAACAGGAAGACGAATATGCTTCAAATGATTCAATGCTTCTATGTATCGGAAAGCTATCTTACGTCTTTCTTTTATAATAAAGTCGAGTTTTTCCAGTTGACGAATGCCAACGGCAGCCTGTATATCGGTTAAACGATAATTGTATCCAATTAAAACATGATCTTCAAATATCAATTTATTGGCTGTATGCCTTACCCTGTCGTTTACGGACATTCCGTGCTGACGCAGCAGGCGAAGTTTTTCATTGTACTCCGGATTGGAGGTGGTGATCATCCCTCCATCTCCCGTACTTATTACCTTGCGGGGATGAAAAGAAAAACATACCAGGTCGGAATGACTCCCGATTTTTTTTCCTTTATACATAGAACCCACTGCACATGCCGCGTCTTCAATTAAAATCAACTTATGCTTGTCGCAGATTTCCCTGAACGCATCAATATCGGCCGGGAAGCCCAGCTGATGTACCAATAATATCGCTTTTGTTTTTGGCGTGATAAGCTTTTTTACATGTTCCGGATCTAGGTTATAATCATCCCGAACTTCGGCAAATACGGGAGTTGCACCAGCATGGACAATGGAATTGGCTGTTGCTATATAGCTCATGGAAGGACATATTACCTCATCACCCGGCTTTATTCCTGCAACTAATAATGAGAGATGAAGAGCAGTAGTACAATTTGATACCGCCACTGCATATTTGGCACCCACATAGTTTGCAAATTTTTCTTCAAATTCCTGAACTTTCGGGCCCTGCGTGATCCATCCGGTTAAAATCGTATCATGAGCAGCCCTGGCATCTTCCTCATCAAGAAAGGGTTTGGCAATGGGAATCATAGTTCAACTTTTTGACCAGTTTTTTACCGTAATTTCTTCCAACAGATTCTTTTTATTCATTAATGATTCATAATAAGAAATTGTTTGCAATAAACCCTCTTCAAAAGATGTGGTTGAAAGCGGATTTATGATTTTAGAAATTTTTGCGTTATCTACCCATAATCTGGGTACATCGGCCGGACGGCTTTCTATGTATCTGGGGGGAATGTTTTTTTTCATTAGGCGGGTAATGGTATTTACAACTTCTTTAATGGTAATTTCTTCTCCGGTTCCAAGATTGAATATTTCTCCGGAATAGCCAGAGATATCAAGCCATTGTGCCAGAATTCGTGCCGTGTCTTTCACATAGAAAAAATCTCTGGTTACTGAACCATCCCCAAAAATTACGGGCGGATGGTTATAAAGTAAATGTACAATAGAGCGGGGGATAAGCTCTCCGGCATCTCCTTCATAATGTGCGCGCGGGCCGTAGTTATTGAATATTCTGAAAATAACCACATCAAGACCATAACATTTGTGATAAGAATAGGTATAATTTTCTCCGGCTAATTTACTGGAACCATAAATAGTTTTGGGTAACGGGGCAGCATTTTCGTGGATTGGGAAAACACTAACATCGCCATATACTTCTGATGTAGAGATATAAATAAATTTTTTTATCTGAAACCGTCGAGCGGCTTCCAGCATGTTCAATGTCCCTTCAGCATTAACTTTATGATTTTCGAAAGGACTATGAAGCGAATGTCTAACTCCTAAGCAGGCCAGATGATAAATAACATCAATGCCATGTTGTTCGACAATATCGTAACATGCTCCGGCATTAAGAATATCTTCTTTAATGAAATGAAATTTATCGGATTTAAATGCATATTCCAGATTCTCGAGTTTCCCGTTCCTAAGATTATCCATTACCACCACCCGGTGCCCTTTGTCGAGCAGTTCATCAGTTAAGTGCGAACCTATAAATCCTGCTCCTCCGGTTATAAGAATTTTCATTGTTCATTAATGTTTAATTCAATTACTTCATCAATGATGAAAGGCGGACGCCTTCTTGATACATCTAATGTTCTCCAAAGATATTCAGCAATAATTCCCAACGATATATTGGTTATTCCGAATCCTAACAAAAGAATAATAACTATGGTAGATAAACCGTGTGCAATTTTTCCTCCCATCAGTTTATAGAAAAAAATAAAGATACTGTACAAAAAGCCCATGACGGAAAAAATAATACCTGCAACAGTTACCAATCGTATGGGTAAGTACGAATAAGCCACAAAAGAATCAATAACGAGCTTGAATTTTTTTGATAAATTCCATTTAGATTTTCCTAACGTACGCTTTCTTTTGTCATACAATACATATCCCTGACGGAAACCCAAACTTAAAAGATGTAAAAAGATGGAGGAGTTCCCCTCGATATTTTTTATTAATTCATTTCTGACTTTCCTGGTAAACATTGCAACATCAAAACCATTAGAGGGAAAATTTTTGACGGCATACCTTTTCATAAGCCAGGCGTATAGCCGCGAAAAAAAACGGGAATTATCGGTATCGACCGATTTTCTTTGGGCCCATACAATTTCATATCCTTCCAGAATTTTTTCATAGAGCATTGAAATTAGTTCAACCGGATCTTGTAAATCGGCGTACAAGAATACCACATAATCACCTTCGGTCTTTGTCAATCCGGCATAAAGTGCATTAATTGAACCAAAATTCCTGGAAAGCTTAACAATTTTCGCTTTATAGTTTTTGTAAGGTTGTTGTTTTAATACATCAACTGAATTATCATAAGACCCATCATCTACAAATATCACCTCAGCCTCCGCCGATTTATATGAACTAAAAAAAACATCCAATGTCCGGCAAAGCTGAGGTATGTTTTCTTCTTCATTTAGAAATGGTATGATGACTGAAATTTTCTTCATGTTCTTTTTATTGCCCGGATACTGAAATTGGCTTCATTAGAATTGATATGTTCAATCTGCATGTCATTTTCAAAAAACCAGTTGCAAACTTCATCCAACACATAAGTATTACAATGTGGATAACTGTACCAGTCAAGATTATATTCAGCATTTTTATCCATGGTAAAAGAAGGATTATAAAAACACTTAAAAACAGCATAATAAAAGAAACGCTGTAAGGAAATTTTTTTTCCGGCCAAGGTTCCAAACTCAATAAAGTTCTCAGGAATTTCTACCTCCACATTACAATCATGAAGAATCTTGCCTATTTCTGAAAATTTATAGGAAATATCGAGTATTCTTTCCGGAGGAAGTTTGGATATATTATCACGTATAATTTTATCCATTTTCTGACGGATAAACGATTTTCGGTTAAACAAACATAAAATAATTTTTCCGCCGGGTTTCAATGCACGGCAAAGAGAATTAAAAATTCCGTGGGCATCCGGAGCATTCGAAATGGCCTGTTCAATGGATATAAAATCAAGCGTATTATTTTTAAACGGATGAATGGCTGCATCTGCTTTAATTACGGTTACGCGTGGTTCATTTTTATACTTTTCATTTAAATAATAAACCGAGTTGCTGATTTCCAGAGCAAAAATATGTGCCCTGGAATGATTCAGATACCAATCCACACATTTACCCTCGCCTGCACCAATTTCGAGTATGGTTTCGAAAGGACTAAGAAATTCTTCAAATTCCCGTATATCTTTAAAACCATATCTGAACAAATAATCTTCAAAAACATATTGAACAAAGTTGGCATCGGTTTCAAGGCGGGCTGATTTTTCCCAACGGAAACTCATAGCATTGGCGGATTCAGTATCGTACCCGTCTTTGAAGGAATAATCCAGAAACTTTTCGGATATTTTTTTTACGTCTTCTTTGAACAAAGAATTCATATTTTTTTGATGCTGTAAATAATCAATCCCCCGTGATTCTTAAAGCCCAAATTACAAAATATCCTGTCATAGCGTTGAAGATAATTTTGGGCATGAGTAAAATCCTTAATCTTGTTAACTTTTACAGGCGATACGAATACAGTGGTGTAATAATTTATTTCTGTACCAGGAAATAAACGGAAAAGAATTTTCTTGTCGAATAAAGGTATTTTTCCAGTAATGTTTTTTTTCCATTTTTTCGTGAAATATGTAATTAAATCGAAAGCCAATCTAAATATCGATTTATTATTTTCCATTCCCAGATATAAGCCTCCTTTTTTTAGAATTCTCAAGATTTCCCTTGATGTTATTTCTGGAAACGGCAACTGTGACATTACACCACTGGTTATAACGGCGTCAAAAATTTCATCCCCGAAAGGCAGATACGTCGCATCTCCCACAAAAAATAAACGACGTTCATGAAATTCTGTTTTTTTGCTTCTCTCTATACAATTTTTGACCGACAATGGTGAAATATCAATTCCCACAAGCTTTCTGTTGCGTGTGTCTATTTGCATGGAGCTCCTTCCATTTCCACAACCTAAATCCAAAATCAATGAATTATCAGATGAAATGTTTGCGTTCCATTCTTTGAAAACCCGGGCATCTATGACCTTCCAGAACATGAAATTCTCAAAATCATTGTAGTTTAGGTTGTTATCTGTCTGAAAATCATCGTAAAATTTCTGTTGTTCATTTTGATTTCCCAATAAATAGTTCGTAATGGGTACTGTTCTTTCCAATTTCAAACTATTTAGCAGGTCATTAAATTTCTGCGTAAAGGAATGAAAGGTGGTATCGGGTATCAATGAGTGAGGAAGCAAATACAGAATTTCATCTATAACAGGGAACCATTGATGCGATGTTTTTCCAATCAATATTCCGTTCTTGACAAATAGTTCCTCCGTTTCATCAAAACAGACAAGATCAAATTTTTCGTGTTTTGTTTCAGAAAAAGGATTAATCAGATACTGAATAAAATGACGATTCACCGGCTAGCGGAATTGATTAATTACAGAAATTACATGATTTATTTCTGACTCTTCAAGTTCAGGATACATGGGTAGTGATATACATTCTGCTGATAGTTTTTCTGCATTCGGACAACTTCCCGATTTATAACCCAAATGTGAATATGCCTTCTGCAAATGACAGGGCACCGGGTAATGAAAAGCGGGTTGGATGTTGTTTTGAGTGAGGTGTTCAATAAATTTTTCTTTTTTTTCGCACATCACCACAAACAAGTGAAATACTGATTTTAATTGAGCGGGTTGTTTTTGCATTTTTATTAGCAGGTTTTTAATTTCATCAAAATAACGTTGTGCAATCTTTCTTCTTTTTTCGTTCCATGAGTCAAGGTATTTAAGCTTGATTTTCAAGGATGCCGCTTCCAGTCCTCCCATGCGCATATTAAAACCAATGATGTCATGATAGTATCGGGTAAGAGAACCATGATTACGAAGTTGTTGAATTTTTTTTGCAAATTTTTCATCATTTGTAACTACCGCTCCGCCTTCTCCGCATGCGCCCAGATTTTTGCCCGGATAAAAACTGAAACAAGCCAGATTACCAAAAGTACCCACCTTTTTCCCTTTGTATTCTGCACCATGAGCCTGAGCGGCATCTTCGATCAGATAAAGATTGTGTTTATTACAGATTTCGATTACTTCATCAATTTCAAAGGGCTGACCGTATAAATGAACACCTATAACCGCTTTTGTTCTGGATGTGATTTTTCTTTTGACATCACGAGGGTCGATTTGCCAGGTGTCGGGAAGACAATCCACGAAAACAGGAGTAGCGCCAGCATGCGTAACTCCCCATGCAGTAGCAATAAAAGTATTGGCCGGTACTATTACTTCATCTCCGGGACCTATACCTAATGTCATTACGGCCAATTGTAGGGCGGATGTACCGTTATTGACACAGATAACATGTTTTGCACCAAGGTAAGAGGCAAAAAGATGTTCGAATTCCTCAACAAATGTGCCTCCTGAAAAAGCTGTATTAGTATAGACCTTTTCAAATTCAGAGAATATTTCGTTCTTTATTTGGGCATGTTGTCTTTTTAAATCAAGACAGGGTATGATATTCATAAAAATTATTTTTTAAAGTATTTTAAAATCTTTGCTGGATTACCGGCCACTACGGCATTATCCGGAACATCTTTTGTAACAACAGAACCTGCTCCTACCAAGGCGTTTTCGCCAATAGTAATACCACATAAAATGGTGGCATTGCTCCCGATAGAAGCTCCCTTTTTTACCCGGGTTTGAATCACTTGCCAATCGGAGTCGGTCTGCATGGAGCCATCCGGATTAGTAGCGCGTGGATATAAGTCGTTTATAAACATTACGCCATGACCAATAAAACAATTATCTTCTATTGTAACTCCTTCGCAAATAAATGTGTGGCTGGATATTTTACAATTTTTTCCTATGCTTGCTCCTTTCTGAATTTCAACGAAGGCTCCCACTTTGGTACCGTCATCAATGGAACAACCATAAGCATTTACAAATTGATAGATTTTTACATTTTCTCCTAATTCGACGTTAACCAGGAGTCTTCGCGGTTCGTCGATATTTACTATTTTTTTCATCTTATTAAAGATTAATTTCTTTTCCTCTGTTTTTAAGCGATTGTCCGGCAGCTTCCAGTATCTTAACAACTTCCAGTCCTAAATACATGTCCGATTCCGGTTGCTTGCCTTTAATAATGGCATTGATAAAATCCTTTGCCATATTGCTTAATGCTTCATTATTTTCAACTTTGGGTATATAGATATCACCAGCACGATAATCTACAAGGATTTTTTTTCGTTCATCATCGGTGTTATAGGTATAACCTGTATCGTAAATTTTTATTTTTTCCGTAGGTTCAAGATCATTAAAAAGCAACATTTTTTTATCGCCTCCAATCAGGATAAAACGAAGCTTAACGGGAGAGGTCCAGGAGCAGTTGAAATGAGCAATAAAACCGGAAGAATAATTCAACGTCATGTAGGCGATATTTTCTATTCCGTTGCCCGTGTGAGAAATCCCCGTTGCATTGACGCTAAAAGGTTTTTCTTTAAAAATATGTAAAAGTATGGAGATATCATGCGGAGCCAGATCCCATAAAACGTTTATATCCGGCTGAAACAAACCAAGGTTAATACGCGTTGAATCAAAATATTTAAGCGTTCCCAATGTGTTATTGTTTATCAGTTCATGAATCTTACCTACCGATCCTGTGTAGATGTATGTATGATCTATCATTAATACGCTTTTATTTGCGATGGCCGCTTCTATCAAAATTTCAGCTTCCTTAACAGATGAAACCATTGGTTTTTCAATCAAGACATGTTTTTTATTTTTAAGAGCATTCAATGCAAATTCGAAATGCGTGGAAACCGGAGTGGCTATTACGAAAGCATCAATATTTTGGTTTTGGATGACAGAATACACATCGGTTGAAATTTGAATGTCAGGGTAAAGATTTTTGGCTATCTCTAAACGTTCTTTTCTGTTATCAATAACACATTCCACTTTACAATTATCTAAATTTCTAAAATTTCTGACGAGATTAGGGCCCCAATAACCGTATCCTAAAACCGCTATTTTTATACAAGATTTCATTATATTTTTATAAAATCACTGAAATATGCTTTGAAAATTCAAACAATAATACAAAAATTTACGAATCATACCATTGTAATATAACATAATTAAAAAATTTTAATCAACTATGAATAAAATTATTTTGTTTGGAATCTCTCACTATTTTGACAATGTTATGGTATATTTTATATACGATATACATTACACTTTATTCCATTTTTAAGTTTCTATTTCAAACATACTGTTCTAAACAAAAATAAAGATCTCTAACACGGAGTCCAGGACACTTAGTTTGAATCAGGAATGGGCATATCAGGAAAATCAAATTTTACCCTTTTATCATTACAATTAAAAAATGTTTTATAATTTAACACTTGCATAATTTGAATGTAATAATGTTATTTTGATGATCCTGAAGGATTTTTTTTTAAAAAATTTTCTGATAATTTCATTAGGCATAAAAATTTTTTATTTCATATACTTTTCAGTGATTCATAATAAATACAAAGGTGAACAAGATATAAATTCAATTTTTCATGTTTATTCAAAAGATTTTATAGACTACATTTTACCAATAGAATCGTTAGTGGACAGGGGAGAATATTCCTATATTTCCGGCGATAAAAAAATCTATGCATTGCGTCTTCCGGGTTTTGTTCCAATTTATGCTCCCCTCTATGCTTTGTTCGGCAGAAATACTGCATGCGTTATAATGGTTTTTATTAATTTCATCTCCGATATGTTAATTGTTTATTTGATCTATTTAATTTGTAAGATGATCTTTAACTCCTTTAACCTAATAATTTTTGCATCATATATATCTGCCCTATCACCCTTTATTAGTTTTAATGTACATTATGTTACAACTGAGGTTTTTTCAACCTTTACCGTGATTTCTGGAATATATTTTTTATTGCGTTTTTATTCAGATAAAAATATTTATAATGCTTTTTTTGCAGGTTTGTTTTTATGTTGGAGTTTTTTCCTAAGACCTGCAAATATTATATTCATTTTTACCAGCACCCTCTTTATTGCTTATGTTATTAGAAATAAAGATTTTTTTAAACAAATTTTTTACATTTCAATTTTTTTATCATCATTTTTAGTATTTGAATCATTATGGGTAATACGAAATTATTTCCAAACAAATAAAATTATATGTATAAACACACACAAAGAAGATTTTCATCAGGAACTTATCACATTATATGATCTTGTCATTTCATTAGGAGGTGACATACAACCCTGGAACAAAAACAGTTTAGTTAATTGGTTTTTACCTCCTTCCGGTGCCACTACTGATGAAAACTTTCAACAATCCAATCCGTTTGAAAAATATCTGTTTACGTCAAAATACAACCTGGATTCATTAATAGAATACAGAAAAATTTTTCGTTCATATTATACTGTTCAGAGTCCTGCCGAAAAAGATTCGGTATTACAATTACTAAAACAAAAAACTAAAACCTACCTAAACGCCTTCAAAGAAGAAGTACCCTGGTATATTAAATTTTACCTAAAAACCAGGCTTACCCTTAAGTTTCTTTTTGTTAAACAAGTGTATCAATCGCCATTCATTAAATTGAATCTTTTTAATAAACTCAATAAACTTTATGCATTAATTATGGACTATTTAAATATTATTTCATTTATTCTTTTTTCACTGTTTGTATTAAAAAACATCTTTAATTCTTCGTACAATATTTGCTTGAAATATTTAATACTAACGTCGTGGTTATTTATATTGTTTCATTCATTCGGAGTAGGATATATTGAACACCGTTATTTATGTAATATTTATCCTGTATTCTTCATTGCTTCCGGTTGGGCAAGTTCATTGATTTATAATTTTTTTAAAAGGGGTTTATAGTTTTTTCAGCATAAACTCATATTACTAATTATGATCAACGTTAGAACAAAGAACTAACGGGAAAACCCGCAGATGAATCCTATTCCCCGTAATATAGTTATTGAACCCGGAAAATAAACTCCCCTTTTTATAACCTGATAGTAAAATTCCATGATTGTTTTAAGAAACTTGTTTGTTACTTCCTTCAGCAAAAGATTCTTTATGTTATCCCGAAAAAAATCAATAGAATTATTATCAGCAGCAAATTTCAGGAAATACAAATAAATTATTAAAAGAGATCTGTTCAGATATTTTCTTAAAGTAGCTGAAGTTAACACTTTGCTGTACTTATTATAGAAAACTAAGTATGCGTTGATGTACCTTTCCATATACCACACAGGTTTATCAATTCTTTGGCTGTCAATTCGGAAAAAACAATCGGCGGGTATGGCAGATTCTACAAAAAAGTTATCTGTTTTTAATAATGCGTGAATATGAAAGTCAACGTCCTGGAGCTTGTGAAGATTTTCATCATAACGTAAATCATTTTCCAAAAGAAACTTTTTATTCCAAATGGGTTGCATGGTTTGCCAGGGTAAATTGTGAGCAAGAAAACGTTCTAAGGCCTTCTTTTTATTGGGTATCCAGACAGATTTAATATTATTTACTTCTCTTTCAAAAGCTGCCAAGGGGAAGACATAAAAATCATAACCGGGATTTTTATTAATAGCGTTTATTCTTTTTTCCAAACATTCCGGATGCAGGTTGTCATCGGCATCCATAAATATAACCCAATCTCCTTGTGCTAGAGTAATACCTTTATTTCGGCAAAAGTTTGCCCCTCTATTAACTTCTTCTATAAAAACACGAAATCTTTTATCAGATGAATACTCCGTAAGAATTTCCTTTGTTCCATCGGTTGAAGCATCATCCACAATAATGCATTCCCAATTCGCATACGATTGGGTTCTTATTGACTCTAAAGTTTGTTTAATATAATTTACTTTATTATAGGAAGGGATAATTATGCTTATCAACAAATGCAAAAATTATTTAAGAATTTCGTCTAACTTTTCGGTTTGATAATTAATGGAATTTTTATTGAGTAATTCGTCCATAAGAGCATAATTCATCATTCCGGTATTACTTAACTCAATAACTCTTTTAAATTGCTCTAACAGATTATTTTTATTGAAACTTATCCCAATATTATTTTCGGTGATAAATTCAGCCGTTTTCCCTTCATTTTCTGAGGCTACCAACACTGGCTTACGAAATGCCAAATATTCATAAAATTTAGTACTGAAAGAGTAATTCAAGTCGTTGGTAAGGAACAATGCCCCAAAATGTGAATTTGAAATCAGGGAATATGAATCGGCTAGTGATAATTTTCCCCAATAAAAGACATTTTTATTATCAACCAGCTTTAAACCAAAATCGGGTATATCACCTGCGAGATGAAGAATTATTTGTTTATCGTTGTTCTGATTGAAATTAACTAATGCATCTACAAATTTCTTAAAAATCGATTCTGTTTTGTTGTACAAAGTGCCTGTAAAAGCTATCCGTATGTTATTGTTTTCATTAGATAAGAAATCAAACCGATTTGATTTCAATTCAATATCTTCCGAATCGAATCCATTTTTTATTTCTACACATTTTGGTTTTATGATATCTCCGGCAATTTTAAAAAAATAAGGAAACATTTCCTGTGAGACAGAGGTAATATAATCTGCATTATGTAGAACCTGACGTTCCATTTCTATTTCGAGTAATAATCGTTTATTGGATATAGTCTGAAATCCGTATGCTGTTTGGTTGTTTGTCCAGGGGTCTCTGTAATCTACTATGTAATTCAATTGATTAAAAAGCTTTTTTATTTCCAGTAAATAATAAGATGATCTGAAAGGAGCCACCGTACATATCAGATTATTAATACCAAAACGACGGACAATCTCGTTTGTTTTCTCTAAAAGTTTTTTTCGCCATAAAATACTTTTATCAAAATAATTTCCATTGTCTAAAGCTTTTACATAAATCAAAGAGGCTCTATACAGTAATTTTTCTTTAAAAGTTGCAGGATTCACTGATAACCAAAATGGATAACGGTCATCTAAATAATACACATCTTCTTTTAATTCCGTTATATCTCTTTGCCATTGCGATTCATCCTGAAAGGGATTTTTAGTAGTTATTACTTTAACCAAATAACCTTTTCGCTTGAGGTACTTTGCAAATTTTGCCCAACGCCTGCCTCCAATACCAGGTCTGGGCGGAAAAGTGTATGAAACAATTAAAACACCCTTCAATTTTTGTTTAAAATTTTCTTAAATGCTTTTGTAAAGGGTTTTATAGCTTTCATTACTTTTTCGTGTTTGCGATAGATGCCCGTTTCATAACTTTTGAACTCAAGATGAGAACGAACAGGGGTTTTTTCAATGAGTTCGCGAAATTGTTCGGGAGTCATATCAAATTTTTTTGCCACAAATTCAAAATCTTCTTTCAACAAATGTGGGTCGTAAGGAGGTTTTTCAAGCTCCTTCAGGGCCTCTTCCCGCGTAATCTGGCCAGACAGGATAAGATTGCTAAGATGAGCTCGTCTTTTGTCAAAGCCGTATTTTTCTTTTAAAATATACCCCTGATAGAATCGGGTAAAAATAGATTCGTAGTGTTTACCTCCATAATCGCGCCAGCCAAATTCTTTTTTTATGGTTTCTTTTGCTTTTGCTTTATTGTAATCAACATATTCCAGAATATTTACTCTTTTAAATTTCAGCACAAGCTGATACCAGGAAAATGTATAAAAATCCAGAATCGGAAAGGTTTTTAGTTTTCTGGTTCCAAATTTTTTATGAATATCCAGCAAGTTATCTACATCCATTTTACTCCATCTCATAGCTTTGGGGAGTATAGCTTCTGTCTGATAATTATGACCTGTCAGAATATATTTAATCTTGTGTTTGTATGCCTGATGAAACAAACATGCATAAAAACCATGATCGGTAGGAACTTCCCAATCCAGCACGCCTGATTTGATATAAGCAAGCTGCAGGTCTTTGAACTCTTCCCAATCCACCACATAGGTATATAAATCAAATCCGGTTTTCTCAATAATACCTTGAATGTTTTGAACCGCCAGCTCGGTATTCCAGCCATTATCAAAATGAACTACCAAAGGGTTCAAGCCAAGTTTTTTTGCCCACCAGGCCAGATAAGAGCTGTCCACTCCTCCGCTAAGCCCCATGATGGAATCGTATTTTCCGCTAGCTTCTTTTTTGATTTTATTTACTACATTTTTTAATTCGCGAGTTTTCTCTTCTGCACTTTTCCCGTTTATAACATAACGATGCATATAATCTCTGCAATAATTGCATACTCCATTCTCGTCCAACGTCAGAGCGACATCCTCACGAGTTGTTAATACACAATTCCTGCAAACTAATTCCATACTGATACTTCGGATAAATATTTGTTATAATTATTAAAATGATATTTTTCTAAGCCATAATACCTGAAGAAATCATTATTTGAAATCTGTAATGATGTTTTAATTTTATCTGTCAATTCCGCTTCCGAATAACAAACCACACTTTCTAATGAAAGACCTTTGTAATACCGGGTTTTCACCTGTAAGGGAGCAAACAAGGTTTTGTATCCCATAAACAAACGTTCCTGCGCTGATGAAGAATACACAGTTATGCATAAATCAACTTCATAAAAATGTTTAAAAGAACGAGTATGCGGGTTTATAAATACAAATTTTTTATTCGTTAATTGCTGAGTGTAAAATTTTTTTGCACGTTCCAATAATTCTTCATTTTCCTTTTCGCAAGGATGAAGAAATATGGCAATTGGATTAATATCTAAAGAAATTTCATTTAATATTCTGAGTATCTCAAGTTCGCTTTCATAAAAACCATCATCAAAGTATCGATCTTTCCAATCTAATCGTCTGTATGATCCTCCGGATAAAAAACCTACTTTATAGCGTGGAGGGTCCGGTTTTACTTCACTATACAATTCTTTAAATTCAAAAGGCGGCACATGGCAAAAGGAATCTACATACCAATTACTTTTTAGTTGATGAAATTCTTCCTCATGATAGGGTGCCGAGAAAAAAATTTCATCCGCTACAATATGCGAATAAAAAGCAGACAATGGGTTTTGACTGGTAACAAAAACACATTTTACTCCCAACTTTTTACTAAGCAACGAAAAAAATACCGCATCGTTTTCGAAAGAACCAAAATAAAAAAATTTGTTTATACCGTACTTCCGCAAAAAAGATACGCCATAAAACCATTCGGACATATTAAGTAAAATAAGCGAAATAGCGTTTCTTTTTTTTTGCAAGATTATCCATAAAACTGCTATAGTAGGTACTATTAAACACAATGTAATCAAATACCAGAATTTTTCATGCCACGATAATTTTACAGAAGGGTATGATTTGTAAAAATGATATGTGATTCTGTTTCTGGTAATATCCTCAATATATTTTTTATTTATCCCGAAAAGGGAAACAGAATCATGAAGTATGGCTATTTTATTAGAGTTATTATCTGTTAAGGAAACTACTTTTTCGGGGAAAAAAATTTGTTTTACTCCCTCTTTGAAAAAATAAGCAAAGTTCCTGAGGGTAGAGGAAGATAAGCCAGACAAACGAAATGAATGAACACGAAAAAGATTGAATAGCACATTATATTCGGGCGATCTTTTATTAAAAATATAGTGAATAAGGCCCTTATAAAAAATCTGAATGATAGTAAAAGCTGTTTTCATCTAAACAATAAATCTGTCGCCTTTTTTAAAATCTTTCGGAGAAGGCTTACCAATGTACGTATCTAAAAAAATTGGATGCATACCATAACCAGGTCTGACACTTTTTATATGTTCATGGCTAATGATTTCTCCCTTTTTAAGGTCTTTGGCAACATAAAGACTTCGGGCATATTTTCTTCCTTTAATTTGAGCAGGAGTGAGTGTGTAATCTATATTCCCCACTGCTTGTTCTGCCTGGCGAATAGCTTCTACCATAAGTTTAAATTCATGTTCGTCTAAGGAAAATGCCGCATCCGGCGTATTGAGTTTTTTATCCAGTATAAAATGTTTTTCAATTACAGAAGCTCCCAAAACTGCGGCAGCCACTGGAACAACAGTACCTAAAGTATGATCAGATAAACCAGCCTTTACATTAAAATCTTTTACATATTGCTGTATCATGATCAGATTTGCTTCCGATACAGGAGCTGGATACGCTGTTGTACATTTGAGTAATGTGATATCATGGTTCCCGCATTCGCGGCAAGTCTCTACTGCCAGTATAATGTCGTTATACCCGGCTACTCCGGTAGAAATGATAACGGGTTTGTTTTTGGAGGCAACATAACGGATAAGCGGAATATCGGTAATTTCCAGTGAGGCAATTTTATAAATGGGATTACCCAGAGATTCCAGTAAATCTACAGCTGTTTTATCGAAAGGAGTCGAAAAACAAACAATACCAGTTTTTCTTGCTTCTTCAAAAATAGCTTCATGCCACTCCCAGGGCAAATGTGCTTCATGATATAAATCATAAAGATACTTTCCGTCCCAAAGGGTTCCGCTGATTAAAAAATCGTTGTTTCTTACATTCAAGGTTATAGTATCGGCACGATAGGTTTGAATTTTAACGGCATCAGCACCGGCCCGCTTAGCTGCCCTCACTGTCTCAAGCGCAATTTCTAGTGAGCCAGCATGATTGGCAGACATTTCCGCAACTATAAAACACCCCATAAATTCAGGATTTAGCAAGTTGTAAAGGAGTTAATGAAGGTCTTCTTCCAGCCCTCACAATCTCAATTGTTTTATCAAAACCGCAATTAAACAAACAATCCAGGATACTCATATAAGGTAAAAACTTACCCGTAACAACGGGATATTCCACCGGTATATAATGATGATAAATTAAACTTATACCTTTTTGCTTAAATCGTTCTTCAGCATTTTCAACGGATAAATAAGCAGATGACCCAAGGGTAGACAAATAGATATTACCATTATGCTTTTGTGTTAGCTCAATTAATTTCTCGGTCCTATCGGTAGCATATAGATTTATATCCGAACTTTTAACCAACTGAGTTCGAATACCTATCTTTTGGCAAATTTTTTTAATAAGTTCAATATTGAAATCGGAAATTTTTGAATAATTGAAGTCAAAATGACTTTCTATAAAGTTGTAAACTTCCTGAAAATATTTGGATTTATTATAGGTTAAGTGCAAAGTCCTGAGCATCTTTTTCTTCCAATTATTCCCATAAAAAATTTCAATTTCATTAATGTTGGTATTTCTGTGAGTCTGATGAACAGGGATAGTCAGAAATAACTCTCCCTGATGGGTATTTATCCGATTCCTGCTTTGCCAACTGCTTTTTACAAATTGTACATTGTCGTAAAATACAAAAACATCCGCCTGGTCAATTAAATCAAAATATCCCAACCAGGGGGCAAAAGTCGGTTGCATTACCACTACTACTTTATCGGCCATTTATCTATACAAATAAATACAAAATTCGAAGGGTATGCTGTTTTCTTTTACCAAATAATCGTGCCTTAACGTTACTTTAGAGGTTATATTCTTTTTACAAAAATCAAAAACCTTAAGCGGATCAATATAAAACAGATTTTCATCAAAATAATCCACATACGTGGACATGGCATTAAAAGCTACTCCCTTTAAGCATGCATCATACATTTTTTTAATTGTAGAAAACATAAATTCTTCATTATTATCACTCTTGTTATTAAAAACTCCGCTTAGGATAACATAATCATTTTTAATGTTCAATGTATCCTTATTTATATCAAATTGTAAAAAAGAAGCATTAGCATATTGTGCAAAGTGTTTTTTATTATAATCGATAAATTCTGGAACAAAATCCAATCCAAGATATTTTCCCTGAAAATTTTTAGATTCTCTTAAATAAACAAATAAATCAGCCAATCCGCATCCAAAATCAGTAACTGATGTTATGTTTTTATCAATTTCACAAAGTATTTCAAACCGTCTATACTGTGACTTTCTGTCGGAATATTGAACCGCATGTGGCGATGCTCCGTGTTTTTTAAATAATTCGCGATAATGTTCTTTAATATCCATTACTCCAGAATTTTATTTATTTTCTCTTGTAGAGCATTCTCATTAAACTGCTGTTGGGATGCTGTATAAAAATTTGTAAGCAATGCCGGGGTATTATAAAATTTTTCAATGCGTTTCTGAATATACTTTGGATCAAATTGAAAGTAAGTTCCAATGTGATAAGTTAAGTAGTACTTTTCAAATTCGATAGTTTCTTTATGTTGTTCGGGTGTAATTGAAAAAGCAAGGTTGGGTATCCCGCAAAATGCAGATTCGTATTTAGCTAATCCGCCGCCGCTTATTACCAGGTCCGATTGTGAATAAAACTCCGTGATATTATCGATTTTTTGATAAAGAATTATATGATTGTTTTTAAATTGTTCAGACGGAAGTTTTTCATAATAAATAACATGAAAAGTACATTTTGAATAAAAATGATCCAACACATTAAGAAAATCAATGAGTCTGGCTGGTTCCAGTTTTACTCCGGAAAACATAACAAGAATGTTATTTTTTTCTTTATGGTGGACTTTTCTCAGAATTAAATTCCTTTTTCTTATTGCTGGCCATTCCGGCCTGTACGGAAAAAAAGATGTTCCAAGAAGTTTATGCTTTACAGCTTTATATGGAAGTTTTGGAGCCCCAATAGTAAAATTGATAATGGCATAGGTGTTATAATAATTACGATTACAAAAGTCGTCGAACAGAATTAATCTGAATAAACCTGATAACTTTTCAATCATGCCATCGCTTATTAAATAAGTATCGGCAAATAAATAATGCGTTTTAAATTTTAAAAGTTCTTCAATGTTTTTTATTAGGGTATAGGTGATTTTTTTTTGATTTAGCAATGAAACAGCAAATTCATTAAAATCGCCGCAAAATGTAAGATGAAATTGCTGCTGATTAATAAACTGAGATAAATTCAAACACCTCATAAAGTGCCCCAACCCTTCGTGATTATTGGCATTACAGTAAAATAAAACTTTTTTCATTTATCACTTAAACACCGTAACAATAAAATCGTGTTGTTTCTGGGTTTGATTATTATATGTAGTTATATAATGATCAAGGTAGTACTTTTCAAAAACAGGATTAAAAAGTTCCTTCACTTCATTTTCGTTATAACCGTAAATATTCATAAAGTTATTCTGCATTCTGTAATCGTCGGAAGCTGCAAAAAGGAAAAACCCCACTGCGTTTTTTTTCATTATTTTTTTGATTAGAGGCAGGGCCTTAGTCACCTCCTCTTTACCGGCAGAATCAAAGACACCCACCGAAACTATGCATTCAAAGTGTTCTTCGGGATAATTTATTTCAGCAATTGAACACACCTGAAGGTCTTCGATTTTTAAATTATGATTTTCAAGTAACTCTTTAGTTTTACGGATACCTACATCAGAAATATCACACGCATAAACCTTAAACCCATTTTCAGCAAGAAATTTGGTATTTACTCCATTGCCACACCCCAAATCCAGAACATTGATGTTTCTCTGTTCCGGTTTATACCTCCTTAACATGAACTGAATAAGTTTTTCGTGGGGATATCGTGGTGATAAATGCTCGTTCCATTCATTCCATTTTGTAACGTTATTCATACCTCTATCGTGAACGTTTTTGTTTAAATAATTTATATTTCAGTTCAGCTAATTCCCAGTCAGCCAGGTCATCAATATCCTGAGCCTCTGTCTTATCCAATATGACAGCTTTAGTTCTGGGGGTAACCAATTCTTTTGTTTTCATAAAATAATCTACTTCGAACCAATACCATTGTGCAGCATCATGATAGGCAACCATTAAATCTTGCGAACGGTGGTTTACATATTGTGGCCACAGGAAAGATATATATCCGTTTGCATCCATTTTAAAACTCTTCCATACCGGATATTCAAACGGTACTACAGGATATACGGAGTAAGCTTTAGTGTTGGTAAGAAGTTCCCAACCCTCTCTGAGGCGCCCGGGAGTTATAAAAGGTGCCGTGGGATAACAACAACAGCCATATTCAAATTCTTTACCCAACTTTTTATACTCTTGTAGAACTTCATAAATTACGTCCATCGTAGTGGCAAAGTCACCGGAATTTTCTTTACTTCTGTAAAAAGGAATTTTGGCTCCATATTGTTGAGCAACTTTTGCAATATCAGGATCATCCGTAGAGACCATGACTTCATCAAACAATTCGCTTTTTAAAACGGCATCAATCGTATAAGCAATGATTGGCCTTCCTAAAAAGGATTTTATGTTTTTTCTGGGTATTCTTTTACTACCTCCTCTTGCAGGGATAATACAGATGTTCATTCAGATATACTTTCTGAATACAGGTTTTACCGGCTTACCTATCAAATAATTTTCAATGCCTTCCGAAAGTGCTTTTTTATATACGATACACATCTCGTTAAAGGCACCGGCAAATTTATTCACATCTTCAGGTGTATGGGAAAAGCAAGGCACAAAAATACCTTGAAACAAAACCCCCCTTCGGATCATTTCCTGCATGGCCAGGGTTTTAAACTCTAAGCAAGAATCTTTATTCGAATTTTTAAAAACTAAAACCGGCAACCATACATCACCTATTACTTCGATGTGATCCTGAATTTGATGCTGCTTAATTATCTCTTTGGTCAGTTTAATGAATAAACTACCAATGGAATGATTATGTTCCAATACATTTTTTTGAATGAATTCATCAATGGTGGCCATGCATGCAGCCATGGCGTGAGTTTCGGCTCCATGGGTGGTGGAAATCAGAAAAACTTTCTCTTGTCCTTCGTTTATAATTCCGCCCAGTTCCATGACTTCCTTGATACCGGTAAGTGCACAAAAGGCAAATCCGTTGGCTATTCCTTTTCCCCACGTGGCCATATCGGGTTTTACATTATACTTTTTGATCGAACCCGGAAAATCGGTTTTAAAGCCCGTTATCATTTCGTCCAGAATATATAACGCGCCGTTTTTGTGAGCAAGGTCAATTGCTTTTTGGATATAATTTTCAGGCAGTGGTGTCCATTTTTCCGGTTCAGAAATCACACAGGCAATCTGATTCGGATATTGTTCAAATAGTGCAGCTAATGAATCCAAATCATCCGACTTGTAAGTAACGGACAAAGCAGAAATTTCTTCGGGGACTCCTTTATTACAGGCTGTTTTTCCAATGAACCAGTCATCGTAAGAGTAAAAAGGATGATCGTAAGGAAAAGCCACCAGCTTACGCCCCGTATAAGCCCTGGCGAGCTTAACGGCGGCCGTGGTTACTGTGGAGCCGTTTTTGGCAAATTTTATCATTTGATGACATGGCACCAATGACAAAAATTTTTCAGCCATCTGAAGTTCCAAATACGAAGGCCTTTGAAAGTTTGCTCCCTTTTCCAATTCTGCCTTTACGGCTTTAAGCACGGGCTCATAAGCATGTCCTAAGCTGACGGAAGATAATCCCATGGAACAATCCAGATAACAATTTCCGTCTATATCCCATACATAGGCTCCTTTGCCATGACTAATGGCTGCAGGGCAAAGTTCAGGAAATTGATCATCACCCTTACTGTAGGTATGGGCTCCGCCGGGTACCATTTGGTGTATTTTTCTTTTGAATTCAGCCGAATTCTTTAGATTCATTTTTTAGTAAAATGGTTTTATATAATTTTCATCGGTAATATTTTCAACCAGTTTATGTAATTCCTTATTCTTATCCAGGAAACTAATCAATTCCTTATAGGGTATGAAAGTATGATCCCCACCAAAATTTCTGATAATCTTTCTGCATAAGATAAGATCTTCCGGATAGTCAATTGTCAGTCGATAATGCGGCCTTTGTAACTGAGGATCTATTTGTATCACATTTATATTAAACTTATCAAAATTTTCATTAATGTATAAAGAAACAAGCTCGCTTCGGTGTTTATCTGTACCATCGTTGTGTGACCGGATTAATGCATCCAGTTTAATAATTTCAAATGTACAGCCATCCGGGAGCCCTCCTACAGTAGTATAGTCAGCATTCAGTTCAATATGAGAAACTACAGCTTCGTCCAGACCTTCCCAATAAGTAAAAGGGCATTCCGTTGTTATTCTGAACACATCGGTTCCTTTTACCAAATTACAAGCATCTATCAATCGTTTTAAAACATCTTTGTCACTTCCATAAAGATATGGCAGGCGATGCTTTTTTGCAATCTCTTCGAATATCTGATTACCCGTTTCTTCACTGATAGCAAAAACAATTTCATGTATATTCTTTTGTTTTTTTAAATTCTGAAGTATGTACTCAATAACAGAAAGATTCTCCAATAATTGCAGAGGTTTTCCAAATAGTCTTCGGCTGTTTAACCTGCAAGCGAGTGTGGCCACCAGTTTCATGACAGATATTCTTTTTTTATTAGACTAAATTTCTTCAGATCGCAGTTTATTTTTTTTCCTACAACTTCGTCAATATTCAAAATTTCTGTCGGTTTTTCATGAGTTCGCAAGAGCACAATATCTTCAGAAGACAGAACATGGCCTTTTTTTAAATCATGCGCTGCCAGTATTGCTTTTTTCGATTTTATTCTGTACTCTTTTTCTCGTTCCGTAAGGATAAAATCTTCATTTTCTGGATCAGGGAACTCCTCCACTTTTCTTATAGCCTGTACCATCTGAATAAACTGATCCGGATTCAGGGCCGAAATGTGATCTTCCAATTGAAGAATATTTCTCTCAAGAGTAAGATGTTTTTCTATGTAGGTGGCTCCGAATAAAACTGCCATTGATGGAAAATAAACTGATAAAGGATCATTGGCATCCAGATGATCGGCATAACCTATTTCTGTGTTCCATTTATTCTTTACAATACTGATTTTATTCAGTTGTATATCAGAAGGAATATTCGGCTCTGACTGAAAACCCAACATTACGATGGTTTTACTTCCATTCAATATTTCCAGAACGGTTTTTATCTCTTCAAGAGTACTACCTCCGGCTCCAATCAGAATTTCTTTATTACAGCCTTTTAACTTTTCAATTAATGAATAATTTCTGATGTCGGTTCCGTGAATCTTAATACCGGCAATGTCGGTTTTTAAAATCCATTCAAGTGTTTTAATACCAAATATATCAGCATAAAATGATAAATTATTTTTTTTGCAAAGATTTATAATATGAATCCACCTGTAAGGTTCAATGTATAATGATTTAAAAAAATCATAATATTCATAAGTAGGCGTGCATATTTCTTCTGCCTCAAAAATCTGAAATTTAATTCCATCAGCTCCGCAATTTTTTGCCACTTTTACAAACTTTTCGCATAATCCATAATTCCCCTCGTACCCTTGGGCAATTTCCGCTATAATTTTAGTTTTTTTCATATTATTTGCCAATTGTAAGGCTTAAGTAATGCGTTTTCCTCGATGTGAATTTGTTCTATACTTCTAATAAGCGATGCGGGCAAACTTTTCTTTGTAGTCAGAACATTTATGTTGATTTTCAATTGTTCCAATGAATCAATACCCATAATTATTTTCTGTATGTAAGGGTTTGAGAACGGATATAACAAACATAATTCCAACATGCTAATGTCATAATCTGATGCTATTTGTTTTATTTGATTGATGTATTTAAATAACTCTTTCAACTTACCGGTTACTTTTGTTTCATTCATAAAAAATATGCCCTGAAGGAAAACCGACCGTATGTGTATTTCTTTTTCTTTTTCATTGGCATATTTCATAGCATCGCCGCGTAAGGAAAAATTATCCAGTAAATTATACGGCATTTGAATTACATCAATCCACTTGCAATCGGCAACCTTGATTACTTCCTCATTATCGTAAACTGCTACCCCAATTTTTTTTATTTTACCTTTTGCTTTCAGTTCCCATAATGCATCGTGAACATATATCGGACAATATTGAAAATCATTGAAATGATGAAAGTAGTAAACTTCGAAGTGATTTATTCCGAGGTGCTTTAGTTCGTTGTCAATCCTTTTATCTATATTATCAAAATACTTGTAAAATTTATTGTGGATATTAAATATTCTCTTTCGGGTGTTATGATAATACGCAATTTTATCTATTGCTCTTCCGTAGGCATTGGCGGTATCAAGTGTATGAATGTTATTTTCAAAAGCATAATCCATTACTTTAGTAACTTCATCCAGACTCATTTCGCCCGATGAATTATTAATACCGTAATTCATGCCCCACTGGGCAGTTCCCAGAGTGATTTTCTCTAACATTTGGAACTAAAAAACGATTTAATGGTATCTATAACATAATCCTGATCTTCCTCACTTAATGACGGGAATATTGGTATACTCAAACATTCCCGGTAATATTTTTCACTCTCGGGCAGTGGATAAAGTTCTTTTAATGTTTTCTTGTAATACGGCATGAAATGTAACGGTATATAGTGTACCTGGGAAAAAATATTTTTTTCTTTTAAATAATTATAAAGCTTCGGGCGAAGATTATTTTTAACCCGAATAACATATAAATGATATGCGTGGCCTTCGAACCATAAAGGAAGTGTCAGATAATCCGATAATGGATTCAGTTCTTGATTATACTTTAGCGCTATTCTTCTTCTTTTTTCAAGACCTTCGTCTGCTCTTTTAAGTTGACTAATTCCAAGCGCTGCCTGAATATCAGTCAGACGATAATTGTAGCCCAATGTATGCATTTCATAATACCATCCACCATGGTTTTCAGCCATGACAGAAGGATCCTTAGTGATTCCGTGTGTTCTGAGTAAAAGTAATTTTTCATACAAATCTTTACGATTGGTTGTGATCATGCCTCCCTCGCCTGTGGTAATGTGCTTAACCGGATGAAAAGAGAATACTGCCAAATCTGCAAAATTTCCGTTTCCGCAAAATTGTTTTTTACCATCGGAATCCACAAAATAACCACCGGGCGCATGACAGGCATCTTCGATTATCCATAAATTATTTTCATCTGCTAATTTCCTGAATTCTTCAAGATTAACGGGCATGCCGGAAAAATCCACTACAATCAGCCCTTTGAAAAACCCTTTAGGTTTAGATTCGATTAATTCCCTTACTTTATTCAAATCAATCAAAAATGTTTGAGGATGAATGTCGGCAAAAAACACATTCCCACCACAAAACCAAACACAGTTGGCAGAGGCAGCAAATGTGATCGGGGTTGTAATAACGTTTGTTTTTTCATCAATACGCAAAGCAAGTGCTGCCAAATGAAGAGCTGCAGTTCCGTTAGAAACCGCAACAGCATATTGGGCTCCCACATAATGCGCAAAAGCTTCTTCAAACTCTCTGATTTTGGGCCCCTGAGTAAGAAAATCGGAAAGAAGAACTTCATTCACTGCACGAATGTCTTCTTCTGTTATCCACTGCTTTCCGTAAGGAACAGGTCTATGCATATTCCATTATTTAGGGTTCAAAATTTGGATCTACGTGAATCTTAATCAGCTTTCTTATCTCTTCTACTGTCAGCCATTTATCGTTTTTGCCCGAATGATAATGAAAACCTTCTTTCACTTTTTCAGCATTAAAATGTCGGGTATAATCTTCCACATTCCAAACAGGTACCTGTGGAAGTATGACGTAATACTTACCGGTATCGTAAGTAGTAAGGGAGTCGGAAATCGTTATCATTTCTTCATGAATTTTTTCGCCGGGCCTGATGCCAATAATTTTATGCTCACAGTTTGGGCCAATGGCCATAGCTAAATCGGTAATTCTGTAAGAGGGAATTTTAGGAACAAAAATTTCGCCACCCCAGGCCACATCCAATGCGTGCAAAACCAAATCAACTCCTTCCTGCAACGATATGTTAAAACGAGTCATGTTTACGTCGGTAATAGGGAGCACGCCTTCTTTTCTTTTTTTCAGAAAATAAGGAATCACCGATCCATTAGAACCCATAACGTTGCCATATCTGACCACCGAAAAAACAATATCTCGTTTTCCTTTGATATTATTGGCGGCTACAAACAATTTGTCGGAACACAACTTTGTAGCCCCGTAAAGATTTATCGGAGCAGCCGCTTTATCTGTTGAAAGGGCAATTACTTTTTTTACATTTTTCACCAAAGCAGCATTAATCACGTTTTCGGCACCCAAGACATTGGTTTTTACACATTCCATGGGATTATACTCTGCAATGGGAACGTGCTTCATGGCAGCAGCATGAATAATGTAATCTATCCCTTCAAACGCCCTTAATAAACGTTCATAATCCCTGACATCCCCAACAAAATATCGTATAGCCTTATATTTATCTTCAGGGAATTCCTGGGCCATCTGAAAATGCTTTTGCTCGTCACGTGAAAATATGACCAGTCTTGCCACACCGGGCCACCGTTCAAGGATGGTCTTTGTCAGATGCCTTCCCAATGAGCCCGTACCCCCCGTAATTAAAATGGATTTATTATTTAAGTCCATGTTTTCTTATTTTATCTTTTATTGATGTTGAACTCAACCCATGACTTCTGTCGGTATAGTGTATTTCAGGAACTAAATCTTCACCCGTAATTTTTTTCCCTTTATAGTCTTCGCCCAGAAATCGTATGTCAATTTTTCTGCTCTTCAGAATATTCAATAGTTCTTCTTCGGAATTATAAATGATTACCTCATCCACATATCTGCACGATTCCATAATGAGTTTACGTTCTTCTATGGAATATATCGGTTTTTCTTTATCCGGATTTATTTCCGGACAAATATTGTCACCTTTATTGAGTGCTACAATCAGATAATCGCAGTGTTGTTTACATTCTTTCAGCATCAGCACATGGCCCGCATGAAAAAGGTCGAAAACCCCACAGGTAAAACCTATTTTCATTGGCTTATTTCTTTTCTGATATAATCGTGCAGTTGAACGGTGGGTTTCCACCCTAGTATTTTTTGGGCTTTCGATATATCGGCAAATGTAATCTCAGCCTCGCCTTCGCGTTTAGGTATAAATTCATAATTATCTGAAATCATTTTAGCCAGTTCCAAAACACTCAGCGTTGAACCAAATCCGATATTAAAAGCCGTATTTAGTTTGTGGGGATATATAGCGGCAAGATAATTAGCCGAAGCAAGGTCCGCAACATGTATAAAGTCGCGCCGTTGTAAACCATCTCCCGTTATCTGGAGCTTCAGATTATGTTTGAAACGGTATAAAAATATTCCAACCACACTGCTGTACGCATTGAATTTATTTTCAGGATTGAAGCTTCGGGGGCCGTATGGATTAAAATATCTGAGATGTACGTAATTCAAAGGGTAGCGGGTGGATAAGATATCAAAATAACGTTCAACTTCTTCTTTCTGATAGGCATAAGGGCTTAAAGAGGCAAAGGGCTCATCTTCGGTTGTGGGAATATTCCTGGGTGTACCATATACAGCACTGCTACTGCTGTTTACAAAACGCGGATAATGATTTTCTTTGATCATTAATTCTACCAGATGAAGAGTATTTATCAGGTTTTCGTTCACATGATCAATAATCATTTCAAAGCTCGGCTGAATTCTGGGTAATGCCGCCAGATGAAATATAATCTGATATTCCTTAAGAGATTTGATGTTTCGAACAGTATCATGAACGAACGTAAAACGTTTGTCATTAACATGAGAAATGTTATCTAATCGGCCGGTTGACAAATTATCTATTCCGGTTATTTCCCAGTTGGTTTTCTCTAAAAGGTAATCTAATAAATTGCTACCTATAAATCCGGCAACCCCTGTAATTAATACTTTCATATTGTTGCGTTTTCGGTATTTAATTCGTCAAGCAGAGCATGCAATATTACCTGATGGAAACATTCTACAACACCATAATTTGAAACAGGGATATGAAAATTCACATTTCCGCTTTTACTTAACGGATTGTTTTCATCAAATCCGCTTAAAGTGATAATATTTCCGTTTTTTTCTTTTGCCATTTGCACAGCATTGAGTATGTTCTTTGATTTTCCGGAACTGGAAATAGCAATCAATATATCGTTATTATTAAAATATATCTTCAGCCACTCGGCATAGGCATTTTCATATCCGTAATCGTTCGCAAAGCAGGTTATCAACGAAGGGTCCGACATACTGAATGCCCTGAATTTACCTATTTTGGCAAAATCTTCTGCCATGTGGGAACAAATAGCCATAGAGCCTCCGTTACCAACAAAGAAAACAGAAGCAGTACTTCGATTTTTTTCAAGTAATTCGAATGCCTGCTTATGCGAACGTAAATAAGATTCGGAGTTAAAATATTGAGTGAAAATTTCTTTATAAATATTGATTTGCATGTTCCAATAAAGATTGAGGAGTTACACTAAATTCATTACACAACCATGTTGTGGAGAGCGAAGCGGCAAGCGAGGCAATATACAATCGTTGTTCAACAGGTAAATTCAACGCATCGGCCAAAACAGAAAAAGCAAAAAAAGTGTCGCCGGCGCCTATCGTGTCCACAATATTGGTTTTAAAACAAGGATATCGATAAACTTTTTCTCCGTCTGTATATAAAGATCCGCTTGCCCCCAGAGTAATGTAAAGCCCAGCTGTATTTAATTCATAGTTAAATATTTGAAAAGCATCTTCATCTGTGCAGGTATCTATTCTTTTGTTAATTTGCAACGAAGCTTCCCTCAGATCAACACAAACCCCTTTTTTGGCAAAACTTTTCCATTTACTCAGACGGTTAAAACCGAAATTATTGGAATTGGTCTGGCACATCAGATAAAATCCATCATTAATCTGAATATGTTCCGATAGTCCATGCCCGAAATCGGCTAATATTACTGCATCATATTTAGCACAATCAATACTGATATCCGGATAGTTCCGGGTGTCAAATTTATTCCATTCTATGTGTTTTTTTCCATCGTGTGCATCAATAAAACGGGTTTTTATTATGGTATCTTTCGGATTAGAAAAAAAATCTACATGTCCGGTAAAATTTTTAATATGATTGTATATAGCCATAGCCCCGCCTTCCTGACGAATCACCGGGCTTAGTGTATCCCGAAATACAGGACAAAAACTTTTCATACTTTGCCCCTCATAAACCACCTGAATGAATTCATCCACAATGGTTTCGCCTACTACGGCTATCTTTAGTTGCTTACAGCTTTTTATAAAATTATGAAGCAACGACAGACTCATGTTTTTGTTTGAATTTCTGAATATACTCCATGATTTCCTGTTCGCTAAAGGCAAATGCAAGAGGTATTTTCTCTTTTAATGACTTCCGGAAATGTAAAGTATTATTCATGCTTCCAATATCCGTTACTTTATTAGCCCCTTTATAAATAATCAGAACCTGTTTCTGAAGATATTCTCCTAAGTTATTTACTCCGCTGTGCTGAGTAATAATTAAGGATGCATTAGAGCATGCTTCCAGAATTTTTGCATTGTCAGTTGTGATATTCATAACCGTATTTTCGAGAGGATTTAACGATAGACATTGCGAAGGATGACCACATACATATACTTTATCGAAATAAGGGCTTATCATTTCCAGTAACTGTTGATAGTCCCAGCTTTTACCATTATTATGCGTTTCGGCAGCTCCTTTTGAACGAGGGAACAAAGCACAGGAAAACTCCTGGTTTGTTTTATACACTTTATCTAAACGATATAAATGAGTAAACCCTCGTGCCACAAAATGACGGTGAATAAACCAATAATAATAATCGTTATCGATGTCCCAGAAAGGAATTATACCCTTTCTGGCTTTTTGCCTGAATTTGATTATTTCTTCCTTAACATCGGCCGGAGGTATGGTGCTGTTGGTATTGGGAGCTACTTCTGCAAAAAAATCCCGCAAGGGATGAAAAGTGGCATAAACGGGGTTACCCTTTTCATCAACCATAAATGGCTTGTGAATTTCCATTCCGCAATAGTGAATCTTTACACCCTTTTTGTGCAAATACATGAGAAAAGGAAGATTATGCGCTAAAAAATGACCAAATTCACCCTTAAAGGGGCCGTAGTAACATTGTTTTATCAGGAGAGTAAAAAATAATTTTAAATACGTCATTACGTTATACAGAAATATTTTTACCCAGAACTTTACTAATGGTATTCCTTTATAATTGTTCTTTTGTATAAAATCTGAATTATCAGATAAATTATAACGAAAATGATATCCACCTACTTTTGACTGGTACATTGGCTTCAGATAATAATTTTTTTATTGCAATACACTATTCCAGAACGATTCCATTTGTTCTTTAAAATTCTGAAAGTTATGTTTTTCTTTTATCAATTTCACGCTGTTGGATTGAAGACGATATTTTTCTTCTTCGGGCAATTGTATAAATTTCAGTATTGTTTTTGCAAGTCCCTCCGGCGAATCCTCACAGAGATAATAACCATTAAAATTTTCCTGAAGCAAATAATGTGTCTGACCGACATTTCGGGCAATGATAGCATTTCCGCAGGCCATGGCCTCCATCATGCTTAAGGAAGGGAAATTTTCATAATCTTGTGTAGACACGTAGCAGGCACTCGTTGAAAAAACCTCAGAAAGATCGGGTGAATGCTTAAGTGTCAGAAATCCACTAAGATTGTATGAATTTATTAAATCGTCAATTTCATCTTTTAATTCTCCCTGACCATAAAGTTCAAACTTCCACTCTTTGATAGTTTCATAATTATAATCGTATAAGTATTTAACTGCATGTACGAACCAATCCGGCTTTTTCTGATTTGTTAACCGGCTGGCAAAAACAATAATTTTTTTTTTGGGAAAAACAGGATAAAATTTTGAATCGTCCACAAATCTCGATTTTATGGCATAAAACACCGCATCTTTCAAAACATTTTCATTCTGAATTACTTCGTAAAACTTTTCATACCACGACATAACGCCATTAAATTTTATTTTTTCAGGTTCTATTACAAACCTCCTTTTATACGAGATATACTGTTCTGATTTTTTATCCTGCAAAATGTATGGAATCATACAATTGACGATATTAAGCACCAGTTTGGGGCGATAAAACGGCAGAACTGAAACAGAATATATTCTGGGATAATCGGTCGAGGAATAATTTACACAGTGAATCAATTTAATTCTGAACTTAAGTATTTTCATTATGAAATCAAGGGGTTCAAGTATATTTTTAAAGCGGTTAGAGTATCTTTTTAGCAACACCGTGTTGGTTTTGGTGCTTAAACGATTAGATTTATCTATGGCACTTAAGCTTACATTATCTGTAAAAAAATAAAGGTTAAATTTTCTATGTTGACAAACAGAATAAATTGAAAAAAATTCCGAGAAAAAACGTTCAGCGCCCCCGCCCCCCGAAATGTCTGAAACCTCTGCCAGATAAATTGCAATGTTAATTTTTTTATCGCTCATAAAAATAAGAAAGAAAAAGGCGCCAACTCGTGCTGTTCGTATAACTCTCGTCTTCTATAGCCGGGATATTGAATAATTTTTTTTGTTTGGATATTATATCTTTAACGGCAGGAGTATTTAACCAATTATTTTGAGGAGGTTCAAAACCCACCTTAATTTTTCTCCAGGTTATTTCTTCGGGTAATAATTCGTGCATGCTGGTTCGTAATAAATACTTTGTCCATCCGTTTTTAAATTTATATTCCGACGGAAGCGAAAAAACAAAATTCACCAGGCGATGGTCCAGAAACGGTAATCTGACTTCGCGCGAATGAGCCATGCTGTTTCGATCGGCATACCTGAGTAAAGTAATTAAATCGTTATCCGATGTGGTGATTTTTTTCAGATATTGAGAAAAATTATAGGGTATTTTTTTTGTATTTCGAGATAAAGTAATCATCCATCTTCCTAATTTCATTCTCAGATTTTCGTTTTTTTCGTAAGGTATTATCTTCCATGCTTTGTTTTGACGAGAATTGAAAAGAGCAATTTCTCTTTTATATTTAAAATAATTTCTGAAGATCATTTCATTTAAAAACTGATTTACGCAGGACTTATACCCACCTAAAATCTCGTCGGCACCTTGCCCATCCAATAGCACGGTTACACCTTTTTCTTTAGCCAACTTCATCACCGACCATTGTGCATATATACTTGCAGAAAAAAAAGGTTCTTCCTGATGATAAACGACTTTTTCGAATTCGTTTAACAAATCCTCAACATTTGTTACTGTCGAAAATCCGTTTATTTGGGGGTATTTTTTGAGCATTAGATTAATGTAATGGCTCTCATCGTTTTCAAATCCCGGGAAAATTGCAGAAAATGTGTATTGTTGAGATGATTTAAGCTTACTAATCAGAGCAACGATGGAAGAAGAGTCCAATCCTCCCGAGAGGCAGGAACCAACGGCCACATCCGAACGTAAGCGGATTCGGACAGCATCTTCCAGCAGAAAACCAAACTGTTCGGCCGCTTTCTTAAAAGGAATATCAATAACGGTTGTATTTATTTCATAATATTTTTTTTTAGTGAAGGTTCCATTGGCTTTCAACAATATATATTCAGAAGGAGACAATTGTTTAATATTTTTATACAGGGCAACTCCTTCGTTATAGGTCAAATTTCCATTAACAACAAACTGAAATAAGCTGTCTGATTTTATTTCTTTTTTTATGCCATAAGCCCACAGGGCCTTCATTTCTGAAGCAAAGACAAATTGATTGTTGTCGAAATAGTAGTAAAAAGGTTTTTCGCCGAAACGGTCGCGTGCACAAAAAAGCTGTTGTTGGTTTTCATCCCAGATGGCAAAAGCAAACATTCCATTCAGATCTTCTAAACATTTCTCCTTTTTCCAATCATACAAGGCCAAAATAACTTCCGTATCGCTTGCTGTATTAAAGGAATATCCTCGGGCTTTTAATTCATTTCTGAGCTCAATGTAGTTATATATCTCGCCATTATAAGTGATTACATATTGTTTGTTTTTATAAAACATGGGTTGTGATGCCTGTTCTGAAAGGTCTATGATGGATAACCTGCGGTGTGCCAAACCAAGATAGCCATTTTCATGAATCCATATCCCACTTCCATCAGGGCCACGGTGAACTAATGCATCTGATAATTTTGATATCTTTTCTTTTATAATACCCGAATCATTGAATTTGAGAATACCGGCAATTCCACACATAAGAATTTATCGAACTTACAAATACGTTTTAAATAGACTGTATATATGCAAGCAAAATCAGCGAGAAATGTCGTGAATTATTTGTTTAATTTTTTCTTGCGTCTTTTCTGCGCAATAAACGGGGGTAATTGTATCCGTATTGTTTTTAAAACTATTAATATGTTCAAAAGATACTCCTTCTAGTACGCGAGCCATAGATTCAGGAGTAAAATTTTCCGATACCACGCCTATGCCGTATTTCTTTACAAACCTTGCTATTTCAACCATAGGAGTTGTAACTATTGCCAGTCTTGCTTGAATGTATTCAAAAAATTTATTAGGGAATGAATACAGATTATTAAATGAGTTATTGGGTAAAAAACAAATGCCCATATCATACTGATTAAGTTGAGAAATAAGCTGCTCCCGAGATATGGGCTGGTGAATATTTACATTCTTGACTTCTTTAGCTTTGCTAATGATATAGTTATAATATTCATTATTTGAATTTACCAGAAAAAGATCAATGCAAAAATTACTTCCTAGTATTGCGGCTAATTCTAAAATATTTTCAATTTTTCTTTGTGGAATGCAAATTCCATGATGCACCAATTTTATAGGAAAAGTATGATTATATGTTGGCTTAAGATTTACAAAAGGAGATGTATTCTCAAAAACATACGATTTAGCATTATACCTTTTATACATGTTTGCTATTCCTTCACATGGAGATAAAACAGCTTCGCATTTTTTTAGATATTTTTCACATAAATATTCATATCTTTTTTTATCATATTTTAAAAATTCAGGATTATCAAATTCAAGAGGATAGTACTCATGAGCACTGAATATTACTTTTGTTTTTTTTGTCTTTAAACGAAATGCCAGGGGTAATGAAGTTAAATGGTGAGCAATGATAATATCATAATTAATTTTTTTTAATTTGAGATAATCATCTACGTAAAAGTTATTTAGCATTTTATAATCATACCTTTTTATCCATAAGTATATTTTTATGAACAAGGAAAATATTTTTCTTAGAAAATTTGGATAGGATAAATGAAAATTTATGTTTTCGTTTTTATAGAAAAATTCATTAGCATCCAGTTTTATGAAATTTATATCGAAAAATATATTATTTGAAAAAGCTGCACAATAAATCTTATAATCAGATTTTAAAGCATTTATTTCCTTAATTACTCTGGGCGCCTTTATTAGTTGTTCATAACAAATGATAAGAATGGATTTCATTAAAAAAATGATCAGTTAAAATATCAAAGGTTTAAATTTTTTAAAATATTGTTTACAGCAATTTAATTCTAATTATAGTTGTTGTTAGTTATTCATAGATTTCACAGGGTTTTCAATCTTTGGTATATCTTTAAATAATCTATTTGGATTCAGCGGATGAAAACAATTCATCAGATTTACATCTTTATTAAACCAAATTTTATCTACCATTAAGTCGAAAAATTTTGAAAATGCTTCATATGAATGATACTTTTTTACAAATTTCACTCCTGCCTCTGAAAGTTTTTTTCTAAGTTCAACATTTTGAATTAAACTTTTTAAAACCTCATATATATTTTCAGGCGAAGCATTCACCAAAGGACATTCATCCAAGTAACCATAAACTCTGAAAGCCCGGGTATAACTATTCTCTTCAATATTCGATATTACAGGAAGTCCTGCTGCCATTCCTTCTATTCCCGTTAAACCATATACACTATAGGTTAACTTCTCAACCAAAATATCTGCTTCTTCGCATAGAATGCGTCTTACCTCTTCATTCGATTTTTTTTCAAGTATTAAAAGCTCCACTTTAAAGTCTTCGGCTTTTAGTTTCTCAACCGCATCAATTAAAAACTCTGTACCTTTAACATATCGATGATTGGGTGCATGTGCTACTTTTACAACACCATCTTTTCCGTTAAAATATTTCTTTTCTTTTCCCTTCCATAAATGTATATCAATACATAGAAGCGAATACACAAAACAGTCCCACCG
>JAOAHO010000014.1 GCA_026415195.1 Bacteroidia bacterium
GGTTTTTAAGTCTACGTATCTATTTGGAGCTTTTTCTCCTCTGGATGGAAGTAGGTTTTTATTAGAAATGCCATTTTGTAATACGCAAAGTTTTCAAGTATTTATCAATGAATTTTCTGCTCATAAACCCGAAGAATTTAAAATAATGGTACTTGATAACGGGGCCTTTCATAAAGCTAAATCATTACGTATTCCGGATAACATGGCGCTGGTATTTATTCCACCTTATAGCCCTGAATTAAATCCGGCAGAAAAAGTATGGGCATTCTTAAAACGAAACTTTACCAACCGATTATTTAAAAATCTTGAGATGGTAAGTGAATTTATCTCCACAGAAATAAAAAAACTCAGTACTGACAACATCATTAAAATGTGTCGATTTGAATATATTAAGCCATCCCCATTTTGGACTATTTAATTATTCAATTTGGTATTAGAGTCCATTGCGTATAATTTGAAAATCAGTTTAGGGATCATAGCTAAAATGGCATAGGCCAATCAAAGAAAAACAAAGATAGATACCTTTTAAGGTTGCTAAAAGAGCCGGTCAGAGCATTCAATTTAGTGAATCCGTGTAAAAAAATAGATGTAAACGTGCTTTATGATGTATTCAGTCATGGTTTTGTTTGATTTTTTTTAAGTGATTTGTTTTGCAATGGTCTCGTATTTTAATTACAAACTGAAAAGCAGTATGCTATTTATTTTTCCACTATGATAGGCGCTTGTTTTTCCAATTCTTCCATGGCTGAAATATAATCCGTAAACTCAAACCCGCTTGTTTTCAAGTATTCCACCGTCTGCATATACCACTCCATCCAGGTTTGAAACTTGGGCGAGAAGTATCGATCGTGAAAATCAATCACAAAAAAAGAAATATTTTCCTTCACCCCCTTTTCTATCCTTGCTTTAGTGATCTCCATGCATTGCCTCAGGTTTTTCGATTGCCAGGGCCTTGGTTTTTCAATCACATAGCCGTCCATCATGTGTACCGGAAATTCCCACATTTTTCCCACTTTGTAGGGGCTGCGGAATTCATACACGGAACTGTCGAAGCGGTAGCCGCATTCTGCCAGCAGATTCAGCGTGTGTTCGTTCTTTTTCAGGTAGTGCATGCGTATCCCGTTAACGGGCATTTTCTTTTTTTCTTCCAGCCGTTTTTTTTCGGCAAGCATGGATGTTTTATCGTCGTGCCGGATGCCGTGAAGTTCCACGCCGGCGCCTTCTTTCATCAGGAATTCCACAAACGGATTAATGTGTTCGTGCGGGTAGCTTAACCCGGTGCCGTTGGCTGTCCCGAAAAACCAGGTGGCCGGAATGCCGTTGGCTTTGTTAAAAGCATGAAGTTCCTTAATGTTTTGCATTTTCCCTTCTATCAATTCCCGCCAGCGCAAGGCATATTCCTTCAGGGAAATTTTTCCTCCAAACAGTTCTATGTGTTTTCGGATGATTTGCTTGGGAATAATGGCATCCCGAAGCAAGTGCTCGCTCACATTTAAATGATCGACATCATGCGAGACGATGATTTTCATTCCTTATTAATAATCGCCCAGCGTTTCTTCCAACCGGGCCAGGGCTTTTTGGGCTTGCTCATCATTGGGGGCCACGCCGTGCCAGTGGTGGGTGCCCATCATAAAATCAACCCCCATGCCCATTTCCGTGTGCATGATGATGGCTACCGGCTTTCCTTTGCCGGTGCGGCTTTTGGCTTCATTCAGATATTTTCTTACGGACTCAAGGTCGTTGCCGTTTTTGTTTTCCAACACATCCCACCCAAAGGCCTCCAGCTTGGCATGCAGGTCGCCCAGGGGCATCACGTCTTTCACATCTCCGTCTATCTGGCGGCCGTTGTAATCCACGGTCATAATCAGGTTGTCCACTTTCTTTCCCGCGGCAAACATTAATGCCTCCCAGATTTGGCCTTCCTGCATCTCACCATCCCCTTGCAACGTAAACACAAGCCGTGTATCACCGTTAAGTTTTTTGGCCAGGGCAGCGCCAATAGCCACGCTCAACCCCTGCCCCAGCGAACCCGTTGCCACGCGCACCCCCGGAAGCCCTTCATGGGTGGCCGGATGGCCCTGAAGCCGGCTGTTGATTTTTCGGAAGGTTTTCAATTCTTCTATTGGAAAATATCCGCATCGCGCCAAAACGCTGTAATAGACCGGGGTAATATGCCCGTTGCTCAGAAAAAAAAGATCCTGGTTTTTGCCGTCCATATCGAAAGGCGCAGGTATATGGTGCATTACTTCTTTAAACAACACTGCCATGAACTCCACACACCCCAGCGACCCCCCGGGATGGCCGGATTTGGCCCCGTGCACCATGCGAATGATATCGCGGCGCACCTGAGAACAAAATTTTTTCAAATCGTCTGAAGGCATCTTGATTTTTCGGTAAAAATACGGGTTATGCAAATCAGGGCAACTCAATTTTGAAAAGATTAAAAGTTTGTTGAAAAAACATTTTTCTCAAAAAACCATATCATTTGAATGTTAATAAAAAACGTGATTTTTCAACCTCTTCAAGCAAGAATAAAATAGGTTAAGCATTACTTTTGCATTTTTCAAACACTATGTCGTTAAAGTGCGGAATTGTGGGATTGCCGAATGTGGGGAAGTCCACGCTTTTTAATTGCCTGAGCAATGCCCGTGCTCAGGCAGCCAATTTTCCTTTTTGTACCATAGAACCCAATGTGGGCACCATCATCGTCCCCGACGCACGCCTGAACAAGCTGGCTGATCTGGTGAAGCCCCAAAGCATCGTGCCCACCACCGTGGAAATTGTGGATATTGCCGGGCTGGTGAAAGGAGCCAGCAAAGGAGAGGGGCTCGGAAATAAGTTTTTGGCCAACATCCGCGAATGCAGCGCCATCATACATGTGCTCCGCTGCTTCGACGACCCCAATGTGGTGCACGTGGACGGAAGCGTGAACCCCGTGCGCGACAAAGAAATTATTGATACGGAACTCCAACTGAAAGATCTGGAAACCGTGGAGGCCCGCATCTCCAGAATTGAAAAGCAGGCCCGCAGCGGAGGCGACAAAACCGCAGCCAAAACACTGGAAGTACTGTTGAAAGTAAAACAATGCCTGGAAAGCGGAAAATCGGCCAGAACGCTGGGGCTGGAAGCGGCTGAACTGGAACTGATTCATGATTTGTTTTTGCTTACCCTGAAGCCCGTCATGTATGTTTGTAACGTGGATGAAGCATCGGTTATGACGGGCAATGCACACACGGCGGCGGTGGAAAAAGCCATTAAGGATGAAAATGCCAAAATGCTCTTAATCACTGCCCAGATGGAAAGCGAAATTGCGGCGCTGGAAAATTATGAAGAAAGAAAAATTTTTCTTCAGGAATTGGGATTAGAGGAGCCGGGCGTGAATAAGCTTATCAGGGCCGCATATGAACTGCTGAACCTCCAAACGTTTTTTACGGCCGGAGAGAAGGAAGTGCGCGCCTGGACCATCGAAAAAGGGTGGACCGCGCCTCAGGCGGCCGGCGTCATTCATTCCGATTTTGAGCGCGGATTCATTAAGGCGGAAGTAATTGCCTATGAAGATTATGTTACGTTGGGTTCGGAAGCCGCATGCAGGGAAGCAGGCAAACTGCGCATGGAAGGAAAAAATTATGTGGTGAAAGACGGTGACGTGATGCATTTTCATTTTAATGTTTAAGAAATTATGAGCGAAACGAAAGTGAAATATACCGAAGAAGACATCAAATCGCTGGACTGGCGCGAGCACATCCGCATGCGTCCGGGGATGTACATCGGAAAGCTGGGCGACGGAAGCGCTCCTGACGATGGCATTTATGTTTTGCTGAAAGAGATTATTGATAATTCCATCGACGAGCATTTGATGGGAGCAGGCGACAAAATTGAAATCACCCTGAACGAAGGGGAAATCACGGTGCGTGATTATGGGCGTGGTATCCCGTTGGGAAAAGTAGTGGATGCAGTGTCGAAGATGAACACGGGGGCTAAATATGATTCCGAGGCTTTTAAGCGATCGATAGGATTGAATGGTGTGGGAACCAAAGCTGTCAATGCCCTTTCACATTACTTTAAAGTGACTTCATATCGCGACGGACAGGCCAAAACTGCTGAATTTGAAAGGGGAATATTAATAAAAGAACACAAAATCACACCGGCTCCTCACGAAAAAAACGGTACTCTGGTGGTGTTTCGCCCCGACGACACAGTATTCAAAAAATATCATTTTGTTCATGAATACATCGACAAAATGGTATGGAACTACGCATTCCTGAATACAGGCCTAAAGCTGTATTTCAACGGAGTGGAATATAAATCGGAGAACGGCTTGCGCGACTTGCTCGAAAAAAACATTACCGGTGAAATTCTTTATCCCATCATCCACCTGAAGGGGAAAGACATTGAAGTGGCCCTGACGCACAGCAACGAGCATTTTTCCGAAGAATATTATTCCTATGTGAATGGCCAGTATACGCCTCAGGGCGGCACCCATCAGGCCGCTTTCCGCGAGGCCCTGGTTCGAACCGTGCGTGAATTTTTCAAAAAAGACTACGACCCCACCGACATACGCAAATCGATAGTGGCCGCCATTTCGGTTCGCATACAGGAACCGGTATTTGAGTCGCAGACCAAAACGCGCCTGGGTTCGAACGAAATTGCGCCCGGCGGACAAAGTTTGCGAAGCTTTGTAGGTGATTTCCTGAAAGAGCAACTGGATAATTATCTGCACCGTAAACCAGAAACCGCCAAAGCGCTCGAGGCTAAAATCCTGGCCAACGAAAGAGAAAGAAAAGAACTGCAGGGCATTCAAAAACTGGCACGCGATCGGGCTAAAAAAGCATCGCTGCACAACAAAAAATTACGCGACTGCCGCATTCACCTTACCGATATGAAAGACCCTCGCCGCCTGGAAAGTACATTATTCATTTGCGAGGGCGATTCGGCCAGTGGCTCCATTACCAAAGTGCGTGATGTGAACACCCAGGCCGTTTTCAGTTTAAAAGGAAAGCCCCTGAATTGCTTCGGCATGAGCAAAAAGGTGGTGTATGAAAACGAGGAATTTAATTTGCTCCAGGCCGCACTTAATATTGAAAACGGGCTGGAAGACCTGAGGTATAACAACATCATCATTGCCACCGATGCCGATGTGGACGGCATGCATATCCGCCTTTTGTTATTAACCTTTTTTCTGCAATTTTTTCCAGATCTGGTTAAAAACAACCATGTGAAAATCCTTCAGACCCCGCTTTTCAGGGTTAGGAATAAAAAAGAGACCATATACTGTTATTCGGAGCAGGAAAAGGAAGAAGCTATTAAGAAATTGGGGGGAAAGCCGGAGATTACCCGATTTAAGGGGCTGGGAGAAATCAGCCCTGACGAGTTCAGGAATTTTATCGGTAAAGACATGCGGCTGGAGCCCGTTATGCTCGACCAAAAGGCCAGCATACAGGAACTTCTTTCCTATTATATGGGCAAAAACACCCCCCAAAGACAGGAATTTATCATCGACAATCTTAGAATTGAAATCGATAAAGCTGAGGTATGAAACGATATTTCTTAAATTTTTGGTTAATTGAAGTTAAAGTTTTACCTTTAAGTAACGTTCGGCATATTGCTTGAATATATCTTTGCATAAAATAAAAAAAGTTATGAAAACACAATTACTTGTTTTAACGACTGTGGGTTTGCTGGCATTTACAGCGTGTAAATCAAAGAAGAAAACCCCCATACAGCAAGAAACCGGAGCTAAAGAAATTTCAGTTCCGTTCAGTTCGAAAGAATACCGTACGGACGAAAACTATTTCCGTGCCAAACAAGTGGGAAAGTCGCCCGACTTAGCAACCGCCAAAAAAATTGCCTTTCAGAATGCCAAATCGGAAATGGCAGGCAACATTCAGGCCATGATCAAAAGGGTGACCGACCAATATACCAACCAAAGAACTGTGGGTAATGCTCAGGAATTTGAAAACAAATTTGAAGAACTTGCCCGTGAAGTAGTAAACCTGCAACTTTCCAACGTGAAGGAAATCGGGGAAAAGATTTTTAAAGAACCCGACGGTTCCTATACTTACTGGATTGCCATTGAAGCCGGAAAGAAAGAAGTGTTTGAGCGTCTGGATCAAAAAATTTCCAATGATGCCAAACTCAGGCTGGATTACGACAAAAAGAAATTCGAAGAAATTTTCAATGCCGAAATGAAAAAACTTGCTGAAGGCCAACCTTAATATGAATCCTTGATTTCATAAAAGAGCATCCCTTGTGATGCTCTTTTTTTTACCAAAATGAATTCCATAAAAAAAATATTTGTCCTGATACTATTGGCATTCCTGCCCGCCTGTACCGGCACCAAAAAATATTATAAAGCGGCCGAGAAGCTTGAAAAACAGGGATTAATTAATGAGGCGGCGGAATTTTACATGGAATCGCTCAGGCGAAAGCCAACCAATGTGGATGCCCAAATCAAACTGAAGCAGGTGGGCCAAAAATACGTAACCTCGCTTTCCACCGACTTCTTTCGATACTTCAATATGAATAATGATGAAAAAGCGTTGAGCACTTTTGAAAAAATGAAAAATTTTACCCAACAAGCCCAACAACTCAATGTGAACCTTGATTATCCGCATGCGTATGATGAAGATTACAGGCAACTGGTGGAAAGGTATTGTGACCGGAAATATCATGAAGGGGAAAAATATTTCAAGCTAAAGCAATATGGCATGGCCATAAAAAAATTCGACGAGGTAAAAAAATACAAGCCGGAATATAAAAAGATGAACTTTTACTATAAGGAAGCGTATTGTGAACCAATATACGATCGGGCCATGCAATGGATACAGGAAAAAAGGTATGCGGAAGCCATTCCGGAACTTCAAAAAATCACGGCCAAATATCCCGATTACAAGAGGGCTTCCTTTGCGCTTGATGTTGCATTAAATTCCACAAAAAAAACCATTACCATGATCAACGGCACAAGCGGAAAGGAAAGAGGGCTTTCCACACAATTGGCACATGAAATCAGAAATTCGCTTTCCAACAACAACAACATAGAATTCGTCTCGAACCCACTGTTTGAAAATGCAAAGGTATCGGCTGACAACAAAGATGTATTGAGGGCTTTTTCCAAAGCTGCAGAGACGGATTACTTATATGTATTTTACCTTTCAAATTACAAAATGGAAAGTTCCCCATTAAGGCGTAATCGCCAAAAAGCATGGCTTCAAATCACACAAACCAAGGACGATTCGATTTTTTATTCATATGTTCCCGTGGAGTATTTTCAGGCCAGTGCCCAAAAAAAACTAACCATAACATACAATGAAGAACTCATCAGGGCTTCAGATATGGCCACATTGAATGAACTTCAAAAAAATTATGAAGAAATCGATCAGATAGAATACAATGAATTGCCTCCCCATATATCGAAAAAAAACATTCCCAATCTTTTTCCTGTCAATCCGCAACTTACCCCCGTTCAAATGTTTACGGTCAGGAACTGGAGAAAGCAATTTGATGCACGAAACACCCTTCGATCGGATGCCGAAATGGAAAAAAGCATCATAAGCAAAATGATTAATCAATCATCCGGAAACATGTTCAGTAATCTTAAATAATGAAGCAAAAAATTTTTTTGATCATAATTATTCTTTGTTCAGCGGTTTTTTCACAAAATCCGTCTCTTGCCCCACCATCGTGGGTTTCGAACCGTCCGGTGAGCGCCTCAAGGTTTATCGGAATCGGAGTGGCTGAAAAAACTCCAGGGTCAAATTATATGATGGAGGCCAAAAAAAATGCGCTTTACGACATGGCTTCAGAAATCAAGGTTAACATCTCTTCGAACTCCATGCTTTACTCTTATCAAAATAATAACCAGTTTAACCAAACCTATAATTCGCTAATTAAATTAAGTAATACGGAAAACATCGAGGGCTACCAACAAGCCGGCACTTATGAAAACGAGAAACAATATTGGGTCTATTACTACCTTGAAAAAGAAGAATATTTCCGGCGCAAAGAACAAAAAAAGCAACAGACGCTGCAACAGGCATCGCAACTGCTATCGAATGCCGACAGGGAATTAAAGTCGGGGAATTTTACCAATGCCCTTTTGTTTCGGTTAAAAGCATTCGGGGTTTTGATTCCTTACATGAATGAAGAAGTGAAGCTTAATCCTCTGGAAGCCGGTGGCATTTCGAATCCGGTTCAACTCTTTCAGTTGATACAAAATCAACTGGATGCTATTGCCTTTCAGGCAAATACAACTTCGTTTGATGTGATTCCGCTTCAAAAGACTTATCAAGACCTGGAAATAAAATTTACCAACCACATCCCCTACCAATTTGCCCAACTGCCTTTCTTTATTGAATATAATGAAGAGGAAATCCGTCCTGGTCATGAAATTGAGGAGGTAACAGCGAACAATGTGATCAAATTCTCTATAGAAAAAATTATGAAAATTTCCGGTGACATCACCATCCACTTTACTCCCGACCTTGAAGCTCTGAGCAAGCGCGATACGGTGGCATTGGCGGGCGCCATGCTGGCCAAGCAAATTCTTAACCTGCCCAAAAAGCAAATTACCTTACGCCTGAGGAATATTATGATCTATTACGATTTCCAATTACAAAATTTTTCTAAGAAAATCAGCACATCCGAGGCATCATCCTGGGATTATACGTTTAAGGAATTTTTTAAAGGGCTACCCATCCAGGAAACCAATGACCCAAAATCGGCTGATTTCATCATTACCTGCATTGCAAATACTTCCCTTGATGCCGACAATCAATATTTATTTTCTTCCACACAAAATTACCTTGCAGAATTAAAAGCGGAGTTCATTCTTAAAAATGCTTTTCAGAAAGAAATATACCGGCATTCCTTAAATCAAATGCACGGTTATGACAAAGACAAGTTTGCTTCCGGCCTTAAAGCATATCTGAGCAAAAAAGCCAAAGCTGGAATGAAAGAAGCGGCCTTGCACATACAAAGAAACCTTTTGGATTTTTAAAATATATTTAAGCGTCCTAAGATAAAATTCCTTACGAGAGTATTCCTTTGGATTAAGATTTTACTAAATTTGTTAATCCATGTGCGCGGAAATACATCAATTAATCAAGAGCGTTTGTAGGCTGATACTTCCTTTGGCCTTTCTGACGGTTTTGGCTTGCGGCAAAAAAAAGCATCAGGATCCTCCGCAAAACGAACATCCGGTTCCTTCGGTTCCGGTGAATGTAACGATTTACCCCAACGATCCGCAATATGCCATTCATCTTCAGAATCCGGGCGGATGGGTTTATATTCATGGAGCCGGAGTGCAAGGAATATTGCTTTATAAGAAATCTCAGAATGATTTTGTTGCTTTCGACAGGGCATCGCCACAAAACCCTAATTCTTCCCCTTCCAAAATATGGGTGCAAAATGATAATTTCACATTAAAAGACACCGTAAGTAAAGCCACCTGGCAAATCGTGGACGGTGCTCCTATTCAGGGAAGCGTTTGGCACCTCAGGCAATATGCCACATCCTTTGATGGCAATAAACTGATCGTTTTTAATTAACCGCTGCTACAACAGAAATGAACCGGCCAAAAGAGATATCAATACGGCAAAGCACGTAAAGAAAACCCTGATAAGCCATTTTGCCGGCACTTGTGCGATTGCTGCCACATTATTGGCCATGGCAGCCACAATACTTAATGCAATCATCCAAACGGGGGCCTTATTCTGGAATAAATACATGGCTGTAATTCCTCCAAGGCAACTGCCCACCGTAATGGTAAACGAGATTACCCCGAAATAGGAAAATTGAATGGCTTCCGTAAAATTTTTAAAGATGCCTTTTTTTTCCTGAGATGCTTGTGTGATTGTTGTTTCCATAAATTTTATTTTTTTACATGGTTTTGCTTAGGAATTTATTGAACTCGGTGCGCAATTCCCTGAACAGTTTTTCCTGTGTCTTAAACCTGTCGCGCATAAGAGGGTGATCGAATGAACGTTGCTTATCGGCAGCCACCCCATTTTGTTTGAGCTTATTCTGCAGATATTGTTCATGTTCACGGGCAGCATGAGCAAGCTCATCTAAATGATTCTGATGCAATTTGAATTGATTTTGAAAATGCTCCACTTCTTTCAATACATCCTGCCTGGTATATTTCGAGGCAATTTCATCCAGGCGGTTTTGCATGATTTTCAGTTCATCCCTGAAAAAATCCACTTCTTTGAGCCATTCGACGTGCTCTTCGTGGAGTTCATAAATTTTTTTGGTTTCCATTGTATTGAATTTTAAAACAAAAGTAGGATACACTTCTCCCAAATGCCGTGACGAAAGTCAGTTTAAAACATGATATTTGTCAGCATTTTAGAGGTATGTAAGTGGTAATTTTGCTTTAAATTCGTTCTAATGGAATTAAAATACCCCATATTGGAACTGGGAATTCGCGTTTTAGTGGCATGCCTTTTTATTTTTCAGGGGTATGATAAGCTATTTAAATTGGGAATAGGGCCTGTATATCAATATTTCTCAGAAGAGTTTGAAAAAATCAACTTTCATTCCGGATTAAGCAAAACCCTCATATCTATTTCCAGTTGGGTGGAATTTATAGGGGGTATTCTTTTATTGGTAGGACTATTCAGAATTTATGTATTGGAAATTTTACTGGCAGAAGTGGTTATCATTTCTGTTTTTTTCTCGGTATTGAAGCCCATGTGGGATATGAAATTCGTATGGCCCCGCCTTGTACTGATTGTGTTTTTAATTATTATCCCTTCATCGTGGGCAAAATTAAGTATTGATAACTTTATAAACAATAATTTATAACATCAATTATATGGCAAAAAAGAAATATCTTTTATCAGGAATTGATTACACCCCTTCCGGTAAAGAGGCTCTGAAATTTGCTTATGAGTATTGTAAGCTTGCCGGATGCGGGCTTGAGGTTTTTCATCTGTTTGACTTTCCCGTAATGTACTCGAATTCCGGGCTTTATTTCATTGATTACAGGGAAATCCGGAAAAACGATGAGGAAAAACTTAAAGCAGAAGTATTTAAAACCATCCCCAAGGACGGAACCGTTGACATACGCTTCAGAAGCAGTTTTCTTTCATTCAGAGCATTCACCGATGATATCAAAAATAACCTTTCACGCTATTTGGCATTAGTGTTGGGTTATCATTCACGTAAAGGTATATTCGACCGGTTTAATAAGAGCTCCGGTGTGCGGTTAAGTGGAGATTTGGATTTGCCGCTGTTTATTGTGAAAGACAGTGATATTTTCCATACCCCCGAGCAGGATTTTAATGCCGTGATTCTTGTAGACAACAAACGGCTTATTCGTAAATCCCTAATTGGAAAAGCGGATGCGTTGCTTTCACCGTTAAAAATGAAAATTGAACTGATTCATATTCATACGGATGACGAATGGCCCGATATCTATGAATATAATTACACCAAGGATTTTAAAAAATGGAACGTTACGGAAATTCGTGCGCGCGATTTTGATAGTGGCTTAAGAAAACTTTCCCTGGATAAAAAACCTGAAGTGGTGGCGGTGTTCAGCGAAAAACACAGCGGGCTGTATAAAATGTTCCGACAAACGCACACCGAAAAAGTGGCCTCCAAAATCAAACATGTATTGTTGTCTATTCAAAATTAAAAGACATGAAAATAAGTATTAACGGAAAAGAAAATTTATGCATTGCCGACATCCAAAAAGAGTTTGAGACGGCTTTTCCATACCTGAAAATCGAGTTCTTCAGAAAAAAACACAAATCCTATGAAGGAAGCCCAAAAGCCGACTTACTGGATAAAAACACTCCGATTAATAAACTAACCTCCAGAAAGGGGAGCATTGAAATTCATGAAGACCTGACCGTAAATGAAGTGGAGAAAATTTTTGAAGATGCATTTGGGCTGCATGTCCAGATATTCAGGAAGTCCGGAAAGAGTTATTTAGAGACCTCGGTAACCGACGGATGGACGTTGAAAAAACAAAACGAAGTAGGAAAGGAAATCAGTGAATTATCCTCTTAAATTTCTCAGTTTTTCGGGAAGAAGGATTTTAATGGTGCTGCCTTTGCTTTCAATCAGTTTTTCACTTTTAAAATCGCTTAGGGTCCGTATGAGCGATTCCGTTGCTGTTCCCGCCAATTGAGCCAATTCGTCGCGGGAGATTTTGAGATCGGTTGTTCCGGTCTGCGTCAGCGCTTTTTCATGGAGTTGAACCAGGATATTGGCCACTCTTTTTCTTAAAGAACTGTAGGCCAAATCCACCAAATTTTTTTCTTTTTCTTCAATGTTTTTGGAAAGCATTTGAATGAATTTTTCCGTTACGCCCGGATGCTTATAAAGCAAATCCATAAAATCATCCTTGGGTATTAAATATACTTCTGAATCTTCCATGGCTTCGGCATTGTCGGTATATGTTTTATCTTCCAGTAATTGCACATATCCGAAAAAATCGCCGTTCATGCAAATTTCAGATATGAATTCTTTCCCATATTCATGATAATTAAAAATTTTTACTTTTCCTTTTTTTAACAGATAAAGAAAATGCGGGCGGTTTCCTTCTGAATAAATGGCCTCCCCTGCCGAATATGATTTCAGGCGTTTTTCGTCCAGTTGCAGAACGGCTTCATCCAGCGACCGTATATCTTTTAAAAAATCCATAAACCCCTGAACCCCTGCGGCATAGGATTTTTTCAATAATTCTTTTTTTCGCAGCCGCGACTCCACGGCACGCAGCAGTTCCGAGTCGTCGAAGGGCTTTGTGATATAATCATCCGCTCCCATTTCCATCCCCTTACGAAGGTCGGAACGTTCCGACTTGGCCGTCAGGAAAATAAATGGGATGGCAGCGGTTTGCGGGTTCTTTTCCAACACATGGAGCACTCCGTAACCATCCAGAACGGGCATCATAATATCGCAAATGATCAGATCGGGCAATTCGGCAGCGGCCAACTCCAGCCCCACTTTTCCGTTTTCAGCCTGAAGAACCTGATATCCAGCCAATTCCAGGATCTCGGCAGCATTTTCGCGAATGTCTTGCTGATCTTCAATGATGAGAATTTTGCTCATAGTCGGGTAATTTAACGGTAAATTCTGTCCCTGAGTTTACGTTGCTTACAAAGGTAATATCTCCTTTCAACATTTCCACCATTTTCTTAACAATATAAAGGCCCAAACCGGTACCCTGTATGTTTGTGGCATTGTCGGCACGGAAAAACCGGGTAAAAAGATGCTTTTGTTCTTCTGTGGGAATTCCCATGCCTTCATCTTTTACGCTAAGTTCCAGCATAGCATCATTCTTAGACACCGAAATACAAATCTTTTTTTCCTCAGGAGAAAACTTAATGGCATTTGAAAGAAGGTTAATCAGGATATTCCTGAGCATGTTGGGATCAGTATGAATGTATAAATTTTCGGAAGAAAAACGCGAATGAATTTCCTGTCCTTTTTTTAATAGATGCTTCATGTCGTTTATTATTTCCTGAATAAACTCATTCAAATGAATTTCTTTAGAAACAGCAGTAATTTTGCCATCTTCCAGTTTTCCCACGCTCAAAAAATCATTCAGGATGAAGGTCAGGTTCGATACGGAATTTTTTATTTTTTTTACGTGATTGAGTATTTTTTCATTATCGCCCGCATATTTTTCAATAAGGGAAGCCGAAGAAAGGATGGTACTCAGGGGGGTTCTGAATTCATGGGAAGCCATGGAAACAAACCGGCTTTTCATGGCATTCAATTCTTTTTCATGTTCCAGCGCCTGCTTCAGTTCTTCCCTGGAGTTTTCAAGAGCATGCATGGCTTCCTGAAGGATGCGGGTGCGCATCAGCACTTTTTCCTCGAGTTCGGCATTGATTTTTTTGATTCTTTCTTCCTGTGCCTTTCTTTCAGTATCATCCACAATAAAACAAATCACATGCAATTTTCCTCGATCATCATGAAAATAAGACAAGCTAACCTGCAAGGGTATCTCCTGACCGTTTTTCGTCAGCCCTTTAATATCGAGGCTTTTTCCCATTGATCTGGAATGAGGGTTCTTCTGAAATTCCTCCCGGTATTTTAGATGATTTTCCCTGTTTTTTATCGGTATTAATATTTCAATTTCCTTTCCGTAAAGTTCATCCATTTTATATCCGAAAAGCTTTTCGGAAGAAGGATTCATTCGGATTATTTTTCCTTCATCATTAACAATTATAATACTTTCAGTTGCGTGATCAAATAAAGCATTTAAAATGTTCATTAAATTCAAAAAATTTACTCCTAAATATATATATAGAAATTCACATATCAGAACATTGCCCATACATTATTACTAAAGGACATTTGCTTTTGCAATGAGCTGAAAATCAAAAACTTCACGAATTTTTTCCTATTTTGATTAACTTTTGCCACAAATATTCATCAAAGAGATAAAAATCAATGATTATGAAAACAAAACCAGTTTACAAAAATTTTGCCTTAACCCTTTTTGTGCTAACATTGGCCGTAATGCTTTCCGATTGCCGAAAAAAGAAGAAAGAAAATCCGCCTGACACTTCCTATGAATATGTTCAGGAACACAACCTGGCCGAGGCCTATAATAATGATATCGGCAACATTGGGAATGAAGCTTCGGAAAAAGGAAGCGTAAATAATTACAAACAACAAGGGAATCTATTGGTTGGAGGCATTGATGCTGCCCCGTGCGCCACGGTTACGCTTGATGCCGCAGCCAAACAATTCACGGTGGATTTCGGCACAATTCCCTGCCTATGCAAAGACGGCAGAATGCGTTCGGGAAAACTTATTTATAATTATTCGGCATCCGCCAACGGGGCTGTATGGCCCAGGCACCCCGGTTTTTCCATAACATGCACATCACAAAATTACGTTGTTGATCAACATACGGTGAATATTATACAACGCACACACCAGAATATCACTCCAACAGGATTTAATCCGGCTACAACGAATTTAAAATGGCAAGTAACCGCTAATATTCAAATTATCAAGCCCAACAATCAGGGAACCATATCCTGGGCTGCCAATCGGATAAAAGAATTGATTAATACTTCCGATACTACGGTATATCATCCATCGGGTAATTATCCGATTGCATGGAATAAAGCAAAATTACTGATTAACGGGCAAGCCAATGGTACCACATCTTCCAATGAACCATTCACGGTTACGGCTAGTAATCTTTTATGGGACGCCACATGTACGCCCGATCCTTCAAGGCCGTTCCGACATCCGTTCACTTCCGGGACCGTTACCTTTAATCCGCCCAACAATAAACCTGCCCGTATAATTGATTTTGGTTATGGCGGAGGATGTGACTTCCTTGCACAGGTTTGTATCCCCGATTACAATTTCTGTAAAATAATAACCTTGCCTTAAATTATTTTTCCGATAATTTTACCGACAACGATTGCCGGATAAGAATTCCGGCAATCTTTTTAAAATGATTAACAAAGAAATTGAAAATAAAATACTTGAACTCATCCGTCAACCGGGTAAAGAAAACATGGCATTAAAATTACTTATCGATACTTATCAAAAACCCGTCTATTGGCAGATCAGAAGGATTTTAATCAGCCACGATGATGCGGATGATGTATTGCAAAATACTTTTATCAAGGCATGGCAGGGGTTAAAGAATTTTGAAGGCAAAAGTTCGCTGTTTACGTGGTTATACAGAATTGCGATTAATGAATCCTTACAATTCCTCAGAAAAAAAGCCAAAGAAAACAACATCCCCTACGAAGAAGTATCGGGCATGTTATGCAATACCCTTGCTGCCGATCAAAATTTTAAAGGTGATTATATTCAAAAAAAATTACACGAGGCCATTCAACATTTGCCCGAACAACAACGATTGGTTTTTACCATTCGTTATTTCGATGAATTACCCTATGAACAAATAGCTGAAATCCTTGATACCACCGTAGGAAGCCTGAAGGTATCTTATCATAATGCCGTAAAAAAAATTGAAGAATACATCCTGAATCATTCCTCATGAAACCGAATTCTATTAACATAGAAAATAACCTACATTTGAAAAAAAATGTATTCGACGTGCCGGATGACTTTTTCGAAACGTTCACCTTAAAGTGCCTGGAAAAAATTTACACGAAAAAAGAAGCCCTCCAACTGCCGGAAAATTATTTTGAAGAAAATCAACTTTTTCTTCGCGTTATCACCCATAAAAAACAAAATCCGTTTGAAATTTCCGGGCAGTATTTTGATAATAATTATGCCAAACTTGCATCTAAAATTTCAACTCCTAATGCCAGAAGTATCACCCCAAAAATTTATTCATTGTTCCGAAGCCGAAATCTTGCTGCGGCAGCCGTGCTTACCGGAATTCTATTCCTGGGCATTTATATATTCCGTTCCACGGAAAAAACAAGAGATGTAAAGGATCTTCCCTGCCAAACCCTTGCATGCCTTTCCAAAAAGGATTTGCTCGAGAAGCCCGAATGGCTGGATGATCAAACCATTGAAGAGGCCTTAGATGATATTTCCGGGAATATTGAAAATAATTTTTCTCCCGATAACTTTTCCGATGACAGTGTATCTAAAAAGTAATGAATAAGGCGTTGAAGAAAATATTATTTATTGTTTTCTTAACCATAAGCACGGGAATATTACATTCTCAAAATCAAAAAATCGAACAGGCAAGGACGAAATTCATTTCCGAAAAACTTGAACTTTCCGAAAAAGAGGCGCAAAAATTCTGGCCTGTTTATAATGAATACCTGGATAAGCAAAAACAAATCAGGCAAGAGCGTAAAAAATTATTCAATTCCTATGCTTACGACGCATCGGACAATGAGGCACAGGAATTTATCAACAAAAAAACACAACTGGATATTTCAGAAAAACAATTGATAAGCGAATACACTGAAAAATTTAAAAAAATTTTGGGAGCAGGAAAAACCGCACGATTATTAAAAGCCGAAGAAGATTTTCGTTTGGAACTTGTCAAAATTCTGAAGGACAAACAGGAAAACTGATTATGCTCTCACGTTTTTATCGTTGCATATTCGTACTTGCTTTCATCACTTTCTCATATGCACAGGACACCAATTCAAAAAAAAACATCCAAATACCCAAGCATTATTTCAAAAATATAATTCTCTTTGATTACTACGGCATGCCCGAAGTGAAATTAAGCACCCCTGATCCCATTGCCCAAAAAATTGGTTCCTATCGGATACAACAATCCATATTGGCATTTAATATCCCGCTGCTTACAAAGGAATATCAAAATTCAGATTCCACCGTCTCCAACTTCAATATATTATTTACAGGGGTGTTCCTCCGGTTCAAACCGGAATTTTCAGGATTGGAACGTGAACATATTCTCACAAAAAACGGACTGGGTATCAGAATGATCTACAATAACGGTAAAAAATCCATTTTGTTTGCAGAATTTGCTCCTTTTATTACCAGGGACTTAGGTTACTCCTATACCCGAATTACAAGAATGGCCAGTACATTGCTATGGTCATATAATCCAAAGGAAAAATTCAGCTTCCGCATCGGGCTGGTTAAATCATTTTTATGGGGTAACAGGTATTATCTGCCCTTTTTGGGCTTCAGAATAGGACGAACAGATAAAATATATTTCAGCTTTCAGTTCCCAAGGCAAATGTTATTGAGCTTTCCCTTAGGAAGCAAATCCCGAATTTCCTGGTTTACAAAACCCCAGGGAGGATTTTATAGTTTTTCAAATATTGACACTATCTATCCAGCATACATCGATCGCAATAAAACAATTTACTTAGGCCGTTACGAGTTCATTAGTGGAGTACGGTTTGAATTTGCCCCGGCGGAATGGCTTTCACTTTATTTATCTGCCGGGCATTCCATAAATAATTATTTGGCTTTCTATTCACATACCTTTAACCTGAGGAACAGGTTTGATTTTAGCCCCTTCTTTGAAAACAAACCCCAACGTATGCCGTTTTATAATTTCGGGTTAGTATTGCAATTCGGAAAAACGAAATCATATTTTCAAAGAAATATTATTAAAGAACAAATACAACTTAACGGGGATATCGGGCCAATTGATGAAAATTTAATAATAAATACGATTAACCAACATTCCAAGAAATTAAAAACAAATAACGAAGAATTATCTGATTTGATTAATGCTTTTGATTTTTAAAGTAGTTGTATATTTAATCTGAATTATCCAAAAACTTACAAAAACATATATCAACTGGAGTTCCGGCAAGGACTCGGCATTTGCCCTTTATGAGGTTTTGAAGGACAAGCGTTATTCCGTTGATTTGTTACTGACCACCGTCAATGCCGGGTATCGCCAAGTAAGCATGCACGGGCTGAGGGTGGAACTTTTGGAAATACAGGCAAGGGCTACTGGAATTCCTTTCACTTTTGTGGAACTTCCATTGTCGTGCCGTAATGAGGAATACGAAAAAATAATGTCGGAGAAAGTTACACTTCTCAGGAACATAGGATTTGAATGTGCCGTATTCGGCGATATCTTTCTGGAGGATTTAAAAATATACCGCGAAGAAAATTTAAGCGCCCTTGGCATACATTGCGTTTTCCCGTTATGGAAGAGAAACACAAAAAAATTAGCATTGGAGTTTTTGGAACTTGGCTTTAAAGCCATCGTGGTGAGCGTGAATTGCAGCAAACTTGACCTTTCATTTGCAGGCCGTGAATATGACCGTGAATTCCTTAAAGATTTGCCGCCGGATGTGGACCCCTGCGGAGAAAACGGGGAATTTCACACTTTTTGTTATGCCGGGCCTGTTTTCGAACATGAAATTAAATTCAAAAAGGGGGAAGTAGCCGTAAAAGAATATTTACATGAAGGCAAGGCATATCCCTACGGTTTTTGTGATCTGATCCCTGAAGAGAATCAAAACAAACATGAGTTAAAATCTTGCCCCAGGTGTGCTGCCATGTTTGAGTGTAAGGTGGGTTCCGTTTTGTTATGCCAGTGTTCAAAAATAACCTTAACGGAAGATGAAAGGGACTTTATGAAAAAACATTTTACCGATTGCCTTTGCCTGAGTTGTATGAAGGACTTAAGGGCGGAATTTCACAAGGATAAACTTAATCAATACATAAATAAAATCCTCAATTTTAAAAAATGAACATGACAAAAGAAGAACGGATCCTGCAATCAGAAACAAGAATTTTCAAAGCCATTTTTCCCAACACTACCAATCATTACGATACGCTCTTCGGCGGATTAGCCATGCAAATGATGGATGAAGCGGCATTTATTGCCGCCACCCGATACAGCAGAAAAAAAATGGTAACCGTGAGCAGCGACAGGATTGATTTCAAAAAGCCCATACCTGCCGGCACTATTGTGGAATTAGTGGCAAGGGTTGTTTACATCGGCACCACAAGCTTAAAAGTCCGGGTGGATATATTCTTAGAACAAATGTATTCCTGTGACCGGCAAAAAGCCGTAAGCGGGGAGTTCACATTAGTGGCCATTGATGAAAACAAGAGGCCTATCAAAATAGATTAGCTTCAAGAAGTATAAATTTTGTTATAGATATTTTTTGCAATGTCGTAATTTCTGTAACGTATTGCCACATTTCTTATTCTTTCCCGATAATTTGTATTGAATAATTGCTGAAGATGAAAGAGTGAATTTTTAAATTCATCTTCTGATAAATTTTTCCAGACATAACCGATGTTTTCATTTTCAATGATTTCCGAATCATCGGAAATATTCATAGGAATAAGAACAGGAAGACTCATGGCCCAGTATTCCCCGTTCTTTATTGGAGTACAGTATTTTTTTGTCGGAACCGGCTTTACAGGGGTAATGGCAAAATCGGCCATGTTCATATACGACACCACTTCATGATGAGGCACAAAGCGATGGATAATATTTCGAAAATCCACATTAAATTTTTTACACCCGGCTTTAATATATTCCTCCGTTTGAGGGGTTAATAAAATAAATACAAATTTATCTTTCCAAAATTCCTGAGCAACTTTCAAAAATCTGAAGACATCATCTTCCAAATATATGCCTCCGAATTTTCCGGCATAAATTCCGATAATTTTATTTTCCAGATTGAATTTTTTGCGCCAGTGATTTCTGAGTGCATCATCCGTCCTGAACTTCTCCAAATCAACACATGCGGGCTTTACAAACCAATTTCCATTATCAGGATTAAACCCGAATTTGTTTTTGGCATACTCCTTCATCATGCCTTCCGTAGTGGCAATAATATATTTTGCATGATGGGTCATTTTCTTTTCAAAAGAAAATAACAAACGGAACACCCATGAATTTCTTTTCCATTCTCCCACCTCCAGCATGGATTCAGCATGCGGTTCAAAGCTGTCGAGTATTAAATTTTTACCGGATAATTTTGACAAAATATAACCAAAAAATCCCGATGGCGTACCCCAAGAATGAATATAGCCAATCTTATTTCTTTTAATAAAAACCAAAAGATAAATTAAAACATAAGTATAGTAAATGCATGCTTTGATGCCTATGGGAAAGTATTTGAAAAATAAAATTTTTATTTTGGGATGATTATATTTATTGGTTAAATCATGTTTGCTTTTGTTTAATGTTAGCATGTAAATTTTTGAATTTTCAGGCAGGATGTTGGCCATTATGTTCAAGTATGGCAACGTATAAGTTTGGATTAATGCATCATCAAAATCCCAAAAAGTGGTAACCAGAATGTTATTTTGTTTTTCCAAACTCATGTTAAAAAAAGATGTCTTAATATCGCAAAAAAACGTTTTTTGAAAACAAATAACGGATATTGACTTAACCCTTTTATCAGGTACATCACTGCTTCCTTTTTATATCTTTTGTCGAAAGCTAAATGGAGGGCTAGGTAGGTATAAGCCCCGCAATAAAAAAGCGCCATCTTCTTGTTATACTTCTTTCTTATGTCGAGGTTATTTTCTACGTAGCTAATGAAAGTTTCTGTTTTTTTAATCCATTTTTCTTTATCAATTTGCATTACGCTTCGTTCGTTATGCTGTATTATGGCCGAGGTTATCTTATGGAAAGTTTTTATTTCGTGCTTAGCGGAAATCCTGAGCCACAACTCCCAATCCTCGAGGCCTGCAATGGTTCGATCTTCAATGAATTTATTCTGTAGGAAGAATGATTTTTCCAAAAATACTCCGTTACAACTAAAAACATTACCAAAAATAAGATGCTCTGATTTGACATTAGGCTTATGGCTGAAATTCCCTTTTATTATTTCATAGGACAGATGAAATATTTTAATCCCCGGATGATCACGTATTACTTCGAATGCATAGGAAAGATGATTTTGATAAAATAAATCATCCGAATCGAAAAAATTAATCCAATTTCCTTTTGCGAGTCCAGCCCCGAAATTCCGCGCATATCCTCTTTCGGAATTCGGAATTCTGTAATATCTGATTTTATCGGTTTGAATTTGCTTAATTACCTCTTCAGTCCCGTCGGCGCTTCCGTCGTCCACCACAACAATTTCAAAATGCCGATAGTTTTGATTGAGGCATGACGTTATGGTTTTTTCTATCAAATGTGCCCGGTTAAACGTAGGTATGATTATGGAAAAAAATATTTCGTTATTCATAAAGTGCTTCCACCTGCGGTATGATTTTTTCAATGTCAAACATTTGCTTTGCTTTCACATAGGCATTTTCTTTTAATTTCCGACTTAATTCCTTGTCGATATACAGTTTTTTTAAAGCATGAAAAATTTCATCTGAATTTTTATGAGGAACAACCAAAGCATTTTCTTTGTCAGAAGCCACCTCGGATGCTATTCCCGATAATGTTATCACGGATGGAACCTTACATGCCATGGATTCGACATAAACCAATCCAAATGCTTCTGCTTCATGATCTTCCGGAACATGAACAATAAAATCCATTGCCTTCATTAAGGCATAAATATCCGGTTCAAAAGGAATTTCCACATACCTGTCTGGAGGAAAAGCCGAAAGTAAGGTTTTCACTTTACTTTTGTATGGCCCTTCGGCATTTGCCATTACCAAAAAAGCATTTTCATGTTCATCTATAAATTTTTTAATTGCCGGAAGGGAATATTGCAGGCCTTTCCACTCTACATATCGGGAAATAATTCCAATTACAGGTCCACCTTTAATTCCATGTCTGGATTTTATTTCGGAGATTTTTTCTTGATTAATTCCATTGATATAATCAAAATCAAGTCCATGGTAAATGATTCTTATTTTCTTTTCCGGAACTTTCTCATATTGCATCAGGATATTTTTTACATTTTTGCTGATGGCAACTATATCTGTGGAAAGAAAATTAATCAGCTTATCATATTTCACTGCCGAGGGGTAATATTTTAGGTGATAGGTGGCATTATGCCGTGTGTGAATTCTTTTCTTAACTCCGGCAAAGTATGCAGCCGTTAGTCCTATCAGGCATCCTTCAAACAAATGAGCATGGACGATGTCGGATTTTAGCTTTTTCAAAATCCGGAAGGTTTTCCAAAGTGCAAACCATGTGCTTAATTTTCCTTTATATGGTACTCTGAAAACTTCAAAACCGCATTGGAGCAAAAAATTTTCAAAATTCGTAACACGTTCATGAATTAATATAAAATAATAATTATTCTTCGAACGATCGAAGCGGGAAAAAGTCCATTCAAAAACAAAGGATTTATCGATATGGGAAATAATATTGACAATGTTTTTTTTATTCATGGATATGCAATAACATCAAAATGTAAGCCGGTAAAGTCCATGTCCGATGAGACTTCCTTATCAGTATAAGCATTCACGATTCTTTGATAATATTTTTCCAAAAATGAAATCAATTCTTTTGCAGAGCTCTGATAGTATTGCAGATGCTCATCATTGACTTCCACAAATAATAATGGACGGTGATGGATTATGGTTTGTTCTGCGCCTTTCAAAACATGATATTCATATCCTTCCACATCAATTTTCATTAAATCAATTTTCGGAATATTTTCTTCCAAAACCACATTATCCAACTTTCTGACATATGCATTTATTGGGAGAGTGTCATCTTTTTTTATTTTATTCCCCCCCCTGTTGTGTTCATTGTCGGAAGAGATGTGAACCCGGCCTTCCATGTTGCCAAGCGCATATTGGAAAGGTTTAATGTTATTGAACGAATTCAGGGAAATGTTTCTCTCCAATTTGCGATAACACGCTTCCGTTGGTTCAAAAACATAAATTACTGCATCTTTCGGGGCATGGCGTGCAAAATAAAGGGCGGTTTCTCCAAAGTTTCCGCCAATATCGAAAATTACTTTCTTATTTATTGCAAGGTGATATAATTTTTGCCTGGGTTCGGCCTGTATTCCGAAATAAAGCAGCCATTCCATGTAATCGCTGATGTCGAGTTCAAAATTAATGCCGTCGCGTGTAATTTTTCTGAACGAAGGTTTTTCATATTGATAATAATTTGGGGCTATCTTTGAAAAAAAAGAATCAGAAGAGGAGTTTTTGGTGAATGGAATAATGACTTTTTCGGCTGCCTGAAATTTCAGTAAAGATCTGAATAAATTGAAAAATTTTGTTTTTAGTTTCATGTATCAATAATCCAAACTCAGTGATGCAATACACATTCCATATATACGATACCTTAAGGACTTAGGAATATAATTCAGGAGTGAAGAGTTTTCTACAAAAGTAATTATTTTATCATTTTTCAAAATACGGTATAGGGCTTTTTTGAAAAATCCGGGTTTAATTTCTGCTTTTTTTAAAAGAAAATCTTTGTATTCCGGCAGGAATTCCGCAATTTTTTTCTTCGATTGCATATAAGCGTTTTGTCGGGCAGCGTAATGCCTAAGGCTGAAAATATCGTCGTGGATGGTTTTTATACGGGTATCAAAATAAACATCAATCCCGTTTTTTAAAGCTCTGAGGCAAAAATCTACATCATAACCGTCACGAAGGCGATCATTCATTCCGCCGATTTTTAAAAATATGTTTTTATGAAAAGAGGTGTTGGCGGTAGTAACATAAAATTTATCCAAAGAAATTTTCAAAGGCATTTCATGGGCATTTATTTCATCTTCCCAGGTTTGTTCCATGTAATATTTATATTCGTAAAGCGGATTTATTATTTGCTCTTTTCCGAATCGCGCAGAACCCGATACGATTACCTGAAAGCGATGCCGGGCCTGAAAATCAACATGCTTTTCAATAGTATCCGGAAGTAAAATAATATCATCATCAAACAAAACTATCAACCCATCTTTTGCTTCATGCACTCCGCGATTTATGGCCATTGAAGCTCCTGCATTATTTTGTCGAATTGTCCTGATGTAATAATTCAAATTATTTTTTAATCCTTCTACAAATCTTATAACATCCTCTCTTGAGCCATCGTCCACCACAATCACCTCAAATGATTTATATGTCTGATTATTTATAGAAAAAAGTATTTGTTTTAGCTTGTGTATTCTATTATAAGTTGGTATAACTACTGTTACGTTCATCAAACTAATTTAACAGATTTTTCAGATTGTATTTAAAAAGGAAAAAAGGATCATAACAATCTGGACGGTATAAGAAGGATTTTTTAAAAATTTTTGTGGTAGAAATTTTATGTGACGCAAGATGCGTAGCCAGTTCGAACCACACCCATGCTACAATTTTTTTAAAACTTTCCGGATGATGAAATTTTGAATTTTCATTGGATGAAATAAGCTTCATCAGCCACTTTTCACAACTACAAAAAAATTCCGGAGTAATTTCGTAATTTTTATGGAAAATTTTTTGATGCAAATTAATTTCGTTTTCGTCGTAACTTACCTGAATTAAGGATAACCATTCCCGGTGTATTTTTTGCACACTTTGCAGTTGTTCCTCGCGAAAAACCATGGAAACCTGATTTTGATGAATTCCATAATGAAGCAGACGCCTGGGAACCAAACCGTAGTCGGTTTGGTTCATCATTTCAAACCAAAGCCCGTAATCTTCAGCACAAAAGTATTTTTTATTATATGCAACGGAGTAATCCGAAAATAATTGTCTACGGAAAATCATGGTTGGGTGGGAAAATATGTTGTCGAAAAGCAATCTGGATTTTATTTCATCCGAGGAAAGTTTTTTTTTGTAATAAAGCGAAGGGCCGGTAAGGTTGGTATATGAACCGGCAATTCCCACATTAGGATTTGCTTCCATATAATTTACCAAAACCTCGATCCTTCTCGGATGACTTTGGTCGTCGGCATCCATTCTGACCAAATATTTGCCCTTTGAAAGAGAGATACCTTCGTTCAAAGTATCAATTAGCCCCCTGTTGTAATCATAATCAATAAATTTGATTCTATTGTCTTTAATTCTGTTTAATATTTCACGGCTATTATCTGTGGAACCATCGTTTATGATGATGAGTTCAAAATTTTTATACGTTTGGTTCAGGATACTTCGTACGGAATCCTTTAAAAAGAAAGAAGCATTATAGACAGGTAATATTACCGAAACCAGCGGTTCCATCACTTTTTGCGAGCCAGGACATGATAACCAAAAGATAAAAGTTCATCGGATCCTTTGTCGTTTTCTGAAAATCTTTTAAGCATCCTGTGAACGACGCCCAAAGCTTTTCTTTCCAAAAACCTGGGTTTTCCGTTACCATATTTTTCAGCAATATAATAAATCCTGTTTATTTCCTGCTTCAAATAATCGAAATAATTTCCGTTGGTTTTCAGTTCAAGAATTTCAAATCCGAGGTCGGTGAGATGTTTTTCATAGTAAAATCGGTTAAATCCGGTACAGTAATGATGAGGGGCAAAATGGGTCATGCTGCAAAAGGGAGCCGTCAGGATTAAATATCCGTTTGATTTGATTAATCGCTGAAATTCTTTAAGGGCCAGATAGGGATTGGGCAAATGTTCCAATACTTCAGTGCATAACACAGCATCAAACGAGGCATCAGATTCCGGGATTTGGCAGATATCGCAAACGATATCAAGTTTTCCGTAATTCCATTCGTTCATGTGTAAGCCATGAGCATTTGATTTGTGCTGATAATTTGCCGCATCCTGAGAAACGTAAATCAGATGAGAACAAAATTTTTTATAGGGCATTTCACCTGCGCCGGCATCCAAAATCCTGAGCCCGGCGGGCAACGATTTTAATTTTTCTTCAATCCATAGGTCTCTTACCAGTTCGTTTGTCATACCCTCATGTTTACCCATAAATTTTCATTAATAAAAATGGTATTTATGCCTGTATCGGCATATATCCTGAATCCTTTAAGTTTTAAAAGATCCAAAATGGCATGATTTTTTTCGGAAAGTCCGTCATGTGAATAATCAACGGTTTCAAGGCATATCACCTTGGGTGAAAATTTTTCAAACGGAAAAGCTTTTAATAGATTTAATTCCATTCCTTCCACGTCCAAAGAAATAAAATCTGGCGGAGAGGTTGAAAAATATTTTTCCATGATTTCACTTATATCAAAAACCTTAATTTTTAATTTCTCCTTCAGAACAAATCCGGCCTGAATGTATCGCTTACAGGCATCTTCAGAAAAAGTATTTAAAGTTGAAGAATCAAAGCAATAAAAATCCATTTCACCTTTTTTATCAGCAATTCCGCCTTCCACACAAATATCTTTTTTACGATATTTTTTTAAATAATGACAAAATTGCGGATTGGGTTCCACCAAAACCCCCCTGGAGCCATTTATATAAAAATGAGCCGTATTGCTGTTTTCAAAAGGATGATGCGCACCAATGTCAAGGTAGGTGGGGTGTGGAATTTTCAAAACATCAAATAAATGCCGAATGATCATATCTTCGCCAGATTGAGAAAAAGATTTCTTCGCATAAACATGTTGAAGGCCTTTTATTCTATGAATTATCCTTTTGATCATTCCAGTTTGTTCTGTTGATATGACATTTTATTGGCTATTAAAAAAACGGATTCGGGATTCACGATATGGGAAAGAAGATTTTCGGTAGAAAAAAATATGAACCCTGCATCGGGGTAGTACTGAATGTTTTGTAAATGTGAAGATATACCAACCGTTAATCCGTATGTTCCCTTACCTAAAAACAAATCTGTTTCTTCGAAAGTGAATTCATAAATTCCTTTAGTAATGTTCTGAGGGGTAGTCCAAAAATTCCTGACAGGCAATCCGTTTTCATGTATCATGCCTAAGCAAACCACAAAGCCGGGGATGTTTTGGTTAACTTTAATAATCAGACGAACCTTAAACTTTTCTCCAATTTTGAAATTTTGCCTTGGCTTATTTGCAATATCAAGAATTTCTGATTTTAAAAGTGATGCTTCTGAATTATTAATTTCTTTGAAAGAGAATTGGTGAACTTCACGATTGTAAAATTTGTTTAAGTAATAATTTGTTACCATACTGGATTCACCCTCCTTCACAATATGTCCATTTTCCAGCAATACGGATTTTTTACAAAGTAAATTAATTTGTCCAAGGTTATGGCTTACAAACAACACTGTTCTGCCTTCCTTGCGGGTGACATCTTCCATTTTCCCCAGGCACTTTTTCTGGAATTCGGCATCTCCCACGGCCAACACTTCATCCACGACCAAAATTTCTGCTTCCAAAAAAGCCGCAACGGCAAAAGCCAATCGAAGCTGCATTCCGCTGCTGTAATGCTTCAGAGGCATATCAATAAATTTTTCCACCCCGGCAAAATCCACCATTTCATCAAATTTTTTTCTTATCTCAGTTCTTTTCATGCCTAAGATGGCGCCATTGAAAAACACATTTTCACGTCCCGTCAATTCCGGATGAAAACCCGTGCCCACTTCCAACAGGCTGGCCACCCTGCCCCTGACTTTTATTTCCCCTTCGGTGGGGGGGGTTATGCGCGACAATATTTTCAAAAGAGTGGATTTACCGGCTCCGTTTTTGCCTATGATGCCGATGCTTTCCCCCGGCATTACTTCAAAAGTAATGTTTTTCAGCGCCCAAAATTCTTCTTTGGCCCTGAATGATTTCAGCGGATTTTTTAAAATTGAAATTACATTTTCCCTAAAGTTCAAATAGGGAGATTTTTCGGAATTAATAAAAAAACGCTTGCCAATATTCCTGAACTCTATGATGGACTTCATTATATCCTGTCAGCAATAATCTCTTCCGTTTTCCTGAAATTTAAGACACTCAGTAAAAACAAAAATATCAGTATTATCATAAAAAGCCCGTATTTCCATCCCCAAACAAACATGCCATTTAAAGATGCCCTAAAAACTTCGATTGGAATTCCTATAGGGTGCCACTCAAAAAAATGAATTAACCAGGGGAAAGGCCATTGCCTGCCTTGTCCGTCATAGAAAACAGGGCTTATAAAAAAAAATATTTGTATTATAAAATTAGTGGCATATTTGAAATCCCTGTATTTCACCACTAAGGAAGAAAGATAAATGCTTAAAGTATTTGAAATTAAAAATAACATGAAAATCGAAAGCAATAACATCAACCAATTTATTTGAAGAACATGTTCAAAGCCAAAATTTGAAAAAAGAAAAATAAATAAAACCAAAAACCCAAACAAAAAATCAAAACCCGCAATAAGAAAAGAAGAAAAGGGTATATATATTCTTGGAAAATAAATTTTCTTTATAATCTGCGAATATCCCAGTATCTGCTGAATGGAGTTTTGTACGGTTCCGGAAAAAAAATTCCATATCACCATACCCGATAATACATAAACCATATATGATCCGCTGTCCCGGCTTACGGGTGGATTATCCTTAAACAAAAAATAAAACACCATAGCCATGAAAACCGGCTGTATAACCGCCCATAAAATTCCAAAAAATGCCTGCTTGTACTTAACCTTGATCTCCCTCCAGGCCATCATATAGGCCAGTTCCCTGAATTGCCAAATTTCCTTCCAACCGCCTAAGATCCCGGAACGAGGCCTAATGGTATATTCAAATGACATGAAAATGCTCTTTATAGCAAAAATATAACATTTTCATGTATTATATTTTCCGGCTTATTCTTTAATCCATCTGATGTACTTCACAGAGCCATCTTCCAAAAACAATGAAATCATATACATTCCTTTATTCAAATTATCCGTTTTGAATTTAATCGATGTTCCTTCATTTTCTACTGGAAACCCGGTAAATTTTCCATCCGATGAAAAAATCATGGCCCTGACTACTTTTGATTGCGTTTGAACCACCACGTGGTCATTTCCCGGATTAGGAAACAAACTTATTTCTACTTTAAAATTTGTTTCATTAAGCCCTTGTGTTGAGCAAGTTAGCGTCCCCGAAGATTTTTTCAAAGCAATGGTATTACTTAAATTCAATGAATCCATAAAGCGTTGGCCCTCGGTACAATTATCTTTTAATAAGCGATCCAAAAACGGATTCAGGAAATTCATGTAACGCTTTTGGGCATTTTGAATCGACAAGGTGGCAGAGCATCCGCTGGTATTTTGGCCAAAATTACAATTGAAATTGTTTCCGTTACTGAAATCGCAATGGGTAAGGGTTTTCAAAATAATTTCAAATTTAGTGGCAGACGCACAACTGTCATACATTAAATCCTGGTTGGTGGCATGGGGCGTAACGCAATCGCCTTTGCCTCCTAAAATCAGGGTAGGAACAGTTACTTTTTTGGCTGCCGATGTTGCCTTGGGATTGGTCTCGGCAGCGGCAAAATTAAAAAGGCAGGTAATGGTGTTGTTGTTCTCTGCTGCCAGAAAAGAAGCGCCCCCACCCATGGAGTGTCCGCCGATGGCCGACTTCAAATTCAGCTTACCCACAAAAAGATTAGTTAGGGTGTTTGTGTTGTTCAATTGCAACATTCTGGCAGCCACCAAACTCAGGTCTTTACCGAAATCACTATGACTGGGGCTGAAGCCTCCTTCGGTGCGTGGCAGTGCCACAATGTAGCCGCGTTGCGATAATTCCTTGTAAATGTTGTCATAACTGTCCCAACTCATCACAAAGCCATGGCCAAACACAATCACGGGAAAACTGCCCGTAGCCACCGGAACATTCGATCCTGCCGATGCAGCAGGATAATAAATTTCTGTCTGAATTTGCCTTCCGGGTCCACCTCCGCTTCCAAATCCCCCGGTTCGGGTGGGATCATTGAACGTCAGGGTTAAGGTTCCTGTTTGGTATGTTTGCGTTTTCGAAGTTATTGAAAACAACATCAATAAAAACACTAAGTATTTCATGTGGTAAAAATATCAGGGCATTTTTCTACAATCAAACAAAATTATTTAATGGAAGTTTTTAGTTTTTAATCGTTATTTTTATTATGTGAATTGTGAAAAATTCTTAGAAATTAGTTTTAACCAAAACAAGTAACTTTAAAATTTGAAGTGGAAAATATCATCGACGATTGCATAGAAATGTTTGCTTCCTTACCCGGTGTAGGGAAAAAGACAGCCTCACGATATGTAATTCATTTACTTAAAAATAACAAAAAAGAACTGATTCGAATGTACGAAGTTCTTGGAAATGCTATAAGTAAAATCAGGGAATGCCCCGTTTGTCATGCCATTATCGGACTCGACGACTGCCCCTATTGCAACCAACATCGTTGTTCGAAAGGAACCTTATGCCTTGTTCAGGATTTCCGCGATCTGATTGCCATGGAAAATACAGGAAAATATTTTGGTACCTATCACATTTTAGGTGGTTTAATCTCACCTGTTGATGGTATCGGACCTAATGATTTAAATCTTGTCACATTGGAAAAACGCTTAAATGCAGGAGTATTCCACGAATTGATTTTTGCTTTGGGAACTACACGAGAATCAGAAACCACACAATTTTTTCTTCACCGTAAATTCCAGGATTTAGTTCAAAAGTTTTCCACTTTGCCAAAAGGAATTGCGCATGGAATAGGACTTGAATTTACTGATGAACTGACATTAGGAAGCGCGATTGAAAACAGGGTGCCGTTGTGAATTATATAGATACTTTATAAATTCGATGAATCGGGATTACATTACCATGCTTAAGGATTACTCTTTTGTCCGTTAATCCCCAAACTGTGGTTTCTACATATTTTGAATTGGTATCGTCTTTGAAATATATCCTTACTTTGCTTTTTTCAAGATTGCCAAGCGTAAGGGCTCTTTTTAGAAGTTCGTATCGTTCATGAATATGATCTTTATGAGTTAATACCTCCTCAGGAGGAAATTTTAGTTCAGCCACTTTTTCTTTTTCAATTTTTTCCACTAACTCAGTCATTGGGGTTTGAAAATTTGTTTGCATTTTTATTTTACTTTAACGTTTGTTTACTGAAAAAGGTTGCACAATTTTATTTTAAATTTTTCACCTTGGCAATTTGTTCTTTTAACAAATGAAAAAGTTCGGAAGGTTTTTGAGTGCCAATCTTGTATGTTATCCCATTCTCGTAAGTAAGTTCCACAAACCCTTTTCCGTATGTATAAAAACGGATGACGCTTTTGCGGTGTAAATTGTAGGTGGCCCTACGCAATAAAAAATGTTTGTAGCGACTCTTTCGGATTTTTACTACTCCCGACAAATCAAGCATCACCCGCCTTGTGCCCCAAAATCCATCCAGCATGATGTAATTTTCATAAACCCGTATATGCGAATGTAAAACAAACATCAGGCTAATAGATATGATCATGACAAGCAGACCTGCAAGAAAAAAAATTTGACCTGTTTGTTCCGGCTTTCCTAACGGATAGGAACCAATTGAAAAAAAAGAAAAATGTATGGGCTTCGGATTCTGACTCCAATAATAGGCAACAAAGCAAAAAGTGGCAAGTGTCAACCTGAGAATCAAACTGAAGTGGTTGCTGCCCAAATACTGTTTTTCTTCAAACAAAACTTTTTCCGACATCGTTAAACTTTTATACTCATTTAATTATACGAAAAATTTTGAATAAAGATACATTTTATTGATTTTATTCAAGGCCTGCTTCATTTTCAAGCATCAGCAATTCCAAACATTCGGGGTTGGTCCCTTTTTGGATCCTAAAATGCTCCGTGGTCCTAAAGCCTGCCACCCAAATGATTTCTTCGTTTGCGTCTGTCAAAATCCACACCCTCGATTTCAGTGCAGCCTTAATGCCTTCATCTTTCAAAAAATCAGCAATTTTTTTCTTTCCTTTCATCCCAAATGGCACAAAAGCATCCCCCTTTCTTGCCCTTCTCCAGTATAATGGGAATTTTAATTTTTCCAAAGGAAACAGTGCCGTGTTTTTATTCATTTTAAGTTTATCATGTTCCGGTATCACCCTTTCAGCCCGAATAAACTCCGGCCACGGTCCCTCAGGACCTTCGGTGATAAAAACATCTTCCTTTTTTTTCTTTTTATTCAATGGAAGGATGATAATTTTGTTTTTAAGTGTTTGCAATGTATGAGTACCCGTCCTGAAAATCTGGCCGGAAGGATTTTGAATGCTCTGAATAAAATCAAAAAAAACCGATGAATTTATTCCGAAAGGTCTGAGTGCTTCATAATACAACCATAAAGGCAAAGATGGTGATTTTTTTACTTTTGGATGGAGGAATTCCCGTATATCCGAGGCTGCCTTAACTTTGAGATATTTTTTTACGTTTTTTTTCCATAATGATTCATTGCCTTCCAGATAACTGTTCACAATAAAGGCTGTTTTTGAAAGATGGCTAACGACGGAAGGATTATACTTTTCCAGCAGAGGCAACAATTCATGGCGGATTAAATTTCGGGTATAATCTAACGTAGCATTCGAATGGTCCTCTACAAAAGGGATATGATTAGAATTGAGGTAAGCATGAATTTCTTCTTTACTTAACAACAAAAAAGGCCTCACCACATTATCTCTACGTGGCCTGATTCCGCCTAATCCATGCATTCCCGCGCCCCGGATGAGGTTCATTAGAAGGGTCTCGGCATTGTCATGGGCATGATGGGCTGTCAGGATGAAATCAAATTTTTCCTTACGGGCTATTTCATAAAAAAAATTATATCTTATTTCTCTTGCATGTTCCTGAAGGTTGGATGTTTTGAGCATCCTGCCTTTTGCGTCAAGAACAAAAAGCCTGACTCCTTGCTCATCACAATAAGCCCTCACAAATTGTTCATCCCTGTCGGATTCTTTTCCCCTCAGGCCATAATTTACATGGGCAGCCCCAATGTCATATCCTTCGTTAAGAAAGTAATGTAATAAAGCCATGGAATCGGAACCACCGCTAACGGCAATCAACAATCTGCAGGATTTTTCCTCGTTGAAAATCAACCGGACTTTTTTTTTGATTTCGGTGAACTTTCCCTTCATGGCCCTAACCATTTTAAAACCTTTACCTGCTTTGGATTAAAATCCAGTATCCGTATGTGCTCGGAACAAGATTGTAGGTAAACATCAGCTGTTATGTTGTGATTTTTGATTTCTGCCTTTGCCGAAATTTTTTTCTCCAAGCTGTCGGTCCAACTTCTAGGGCACATCAACAACACTTTTACATTTTTGGGATTAATGCTCCATCCGGAAGAAACATCAATGGGTATATTTCCTGCAACTTTTACATACCTTTCGGCATATAAATAAAACTTCACATGTGTCGGTATAATGTTTTCACCTGCATAAAGCATAACGGAATTGTTGCCCTCCTTCACTTCAAGAAAAAAAGGCTTAAGCGTAAAAGTGTTCTTTTCATGGGCGGAATCGTTCAGCACCCAGACGCTGTCGGGAGAAAAATATTTTTTTAAAATACAAAGCCGGTCGGGATTATGAATTTTTGTGTAAGCAAAAACTTTTTTTTTTGACGAAATTTTTTGCAGTAACGTATTTTTATGGAATGTATCGGGGCTTACGGCCCATTTTCCATTTAAAAATTGGTAGGGCCCCAATTTAGTTTTTAAGGCTTTCGATATGATGAAGTAATCACCAGAGGTGTTAAAATAATTTTTATCCAATTCCAGATTCAGTATTCGGTGTCCTGATTCATTTAATTTCCCGGCAGCCAAAGGGGAAATTTTTCCTTTCCACTCGCAAACATATTGCCCCAGAGGCTTTCCGTTGTAATGAAAAAGGATCTTTAGCGGGATATTTTGATCTTTAATTTCAATGAAAACTCTATAAACCCAAATGAGTGAAGATAAAAACACAAATGAAAGAAAAATAATTTTTTTATTAACCAAGCCCTTCCGGATCATGATTCAGATCCCGATTATTTCAGGCCGGCTCCTTCCATGGAAATGGCATTTTTTGAAATTTTCATTTTTGTGCCGTCTTCCACCTCCATAATAACGGTATTATCGTCGCGTAATTCAACTATTTTACCGTATATTCCACCGATGGTGAGGATTTTATCGCCTTTTTTCAAATTTTCCAGATATTTCTTTTGCTCCTTGGCTTTTTTAATCTGTGGTCTCATCATAAAAAAATAAAAAATCAGAATGATGAGCATTAATGGCAAAAACTGCACCAGAGCATTTCCTCCTCCTTGTTGGGGAGGTGCCATTAAAATAAAGGTTAAGGTATTCATAGATTAAATATTTATTATTTTACGGTTTCAGGAACGATAATTTCTCCTTTTATTTTCAACATAATAGTGGCCGGTTCACAATTTGTGGCTATGGTTATGGTTTTTTCCTGATAGCCTTTTTTTCCTTCTGAATCGAAAATTACCTGTATAAGCCCCGTTTTCCCGGGCGGGATAGGTTCTTTTGGCCATTTAGGCACCGTACATCCGCAACTGCCGCTTGCCCCGCTGATGATCAGATTCTTCTTGCCCGTATTCCTGAAATGAAAGTCCACTGTCACAACCTCGCCCTGAGTTATTTTACCAAAATCATATTCGGTGTTTTCAAACGTCATCACGGGAAGATTTGCCTCACTGCCCACTTGTATGTCGTTCGTGGTAAGTTCCTGGATGTTTTCTTTGTTTTCTGAACAATTAAATAAAAACAAAAAAAATACTACTACAAAGGCTTGCTTGGGCATATTGAAAGAAAAACTCGGGGGCAAAAGTAAGCAAATTTAGCTTAACTCAGAACTTGGCCCTCACCCTTCTGACCACCCTTTTTTTCTTGTTGAAAAATCTAAAACCCTTTGCTCTGTAAAATGAACTTTTACCTCGAATTACGTAACTATAACTGATATTCATTAGTAAAATAGCATCTTTATGCTTGGGGTCGCCCCTTTTTTGGCCCCACGAATGGGAATAATAAGCACCGAGATTAGATGCGATTAAATCGGGAGGAAGTTCGTCTTTTCTAAGAACCAATCCTTGGGAATAAGGGTCGGAAGGCGGAGTGCTCGGATAATTTTTACTGATATCATCCAAATAGTCTGTGAACGTTTTAAAATAAGAAAACTCATAACCGATACGATGCTTTTTATTAAAAGTGAAATAAAACCCTACACCGGAAGGCAAAGCAAATACAAATCGCTTATACTCATATCCTTCATTTGCATAATCGCGAAGTCTGACCATCTCACCCCTGTATAAGGTTCTGGGGCTATGATAGAAAACACTTAAGCCACCAAAAATGTAAGCCCTAAAGCTGTTACGGTATCTGTATGTATTTCCCAAATCCGGATCCTCATAAAAGAAAATTTCCGTTGTGGGTGATAAGGCAAAAATATCGTTTTTAAAATTGAAATTCCTGAACCTTCTGCCCGGATTCGTGGAAAGGGCATCATCCCCCTCAATTCTCAGGTAATCAAAAGCGAGTTTGAAAGAGATCTTAGGCAGCCATTTATAGCGGACAAAAAGCCCCGCATTCCAGCGCGTTTTAGCCATTTTAATATCAGCCACAAAATCACGCCGCGTTTTTTCCTTTCCGCCAATATCGCCTAAGTAATTGGAAGCCCCCAAATGCCCGCCATAATCCCAAAGCCATTGAGAGGTCATGAAAAAAGGGATAAAAAATAATATCAAAAGCCTTAACGACGGCATAACCAAATACAAATTTATGAAAAAATGTTGAAATGATGTAAATGCCGAAAATTCATTTTACTGCATAACCAAAACACATGAACTTATTTTTATTTGAAATGACATTATTAAAAATTCGGTCGGCATTGGCTAAAATGCGTCTTTGCCACTCCATTCGCCCAAAAACTGAAAAAAAACCATAATGGTTAATTTTTTTCAGATCATATTTTTCTAGCCATTTATCCCATTCCTTTTCCGAACAATATCCCCAGCCGGATGACCAACTGACAAATTTTTTCCTTAACCACTGATGCAAAAAATGTCCTTGCATGTTTTCGGCAAATAATAATAATCCTCCCTTTTTCAGGGCTTTGTAAATATTTTGCATGGCAATGTCTTTCCCGCAAACATCATTTCGTGCACATGCACCCAAAACAGACTTGAATACCACCACATCAAATTCCTCTACATACGAAGAATGCAGGATATTCAAATCCATATATTTGATTTTATGGGAAAATGCGGGAAATCTTTGGTGAAGTGGAGCAGCTTTAAAAATGGTGTCTTTGATATCGGTACAGAGAACCGTGCTTACTTCATCTTTTGTGGATAACCAAAGAGATAGCCCTCCGTGATGTGAACCGATTTCCAAACAATTCAAATTATGTTTTCCCGCTATGGCCTTTTCCCACAATGGAATACACCTACCCCATGTTGCCACATCCCATTCAATAAAATCCGAAATGGATGGCTGTAACATTATTAATACTGCTTCGATTCGGTATTCAATAAAATGCGGTCGGTTCCGTCGAAATAAGGCGCTTGTATGCTGATGCAACGAATGGGTTCTTTCGATATTACTTTCAGGGAATGAGGCGTATTTTTGGGAATTAACACCACATCTCCTTTTTTGATTTCAAAAATTTTATCTCCCACCTGCATCCTGGCCCTGCCGCTGAGAATCATCACCTGTTCGGTATGATAAAGATGCTTATGCAAGGGCACTTCACGGGGGATAATGATATGAAAACTGCTGCTAAGGCTGTCGTGGAACAGAGGCGTTATTTTTACCTTATCTGATGATAAGGGTAAAATGGTATCTACATTTTTTACCTGTGGGTATGCGGAAAAAGCAATACAAAACATGGCCAATAAAACTATATTTCTAAAACCACACATTCTATTTCATCGTGGGCGATACCGGAGCAGTAATACCCAACATCTGAGGAGTAATCATGGCCATTGCCCTCTTCACCTCGGCATAATTCGGATTAATTCTTAAAGCTCTTTCCCAACATTCCCTGGCCTGCAAGTAGCGCTGAACGTTGAAATAACATCCGCCCAGATTATACCAACCCTCGGCATCGTTGGGGTTCAATATGGTCAACATGTTGTATGCCATGGCTGCTGAATCCATCCTTCCCCGGTTAAATGCCATGGCACCGCGATTTTTCAAATCCTGGGTATAAACGATATAATAATTCCTCAGATAAGGGTTATTCGGATATAGGCGCTCGGCATTTTTCCAATAATACAATGCTTCAAAATCTTTCCTTAATTTGAAATGGGCTAAACCAAGGTTAAGGTACCCGTTTACGTATCGCGGATGCAACTCCACGGCGTGTAGCAAAAACTTAATTCCTTTATACAAGGCTGCTTCCCGTTTACTTTTGCAATCACAGGTTTTAAGCTGATCGAGCGTGAGCAAGGCCACTGACTTTAACTCCTTAAGCGGTGTACATATACACTCTTTCATGTCCTGTTCAGTTATCCGGAGGGTACCGTTGTAATCGTTAAATCGTGTAGAATCCTGTCCGGGCAATACTTTACCGGTTATTTCTTTGGTATCGGCCAGGTCCACCCAGCGTGCTCCTGCATTTCCCAACACCAAAACACTATGCGGCATTGTTTTAACGTCTTTTAAAAACAAGGTCACATCGTTTTTCCAGTCCTTACTTCTTTCCCAAGCCTTGCATCCGTATAGGAACCCGATAACGGCCAACACTGAGACCAGCACCACGCGCTTCACATTGAAATTCAGTTGGGAAAGCTTTTCCATACCTTTCAGCATAAACCAGGCCATGGCAATACAAAATCCGATGTTGGAATGAAAAATAAGGCGTTCTCCCATGGTGGCTCCAATGTCCATCAGAATATTGGCTATCATCAAAGCAAATAGCACATACGTCATGATGGCAAATCCCAATATGTGTCGGCGAATGGTATAATAGACCCCTGCTACCAATATACCGATATGCAAAAACAACGAAAACCAAAAATCCCAACTGGCCAACGTCCTGTATTGAATGGTATTAAATGAGTAGTCCGACGACAATGGATGAGGGAAAAGCTGCAACCGTAAATATTTCCACAAAACATATGTTTTAGTACAAAACCTTTCCATTTCGTTAGCCAACAAATAGGGGTTATTTAAAATTTCCGTATCGGGCACTCCAGGTTTTAGCTTCACTGCCACAAGGCGCATACCCAAATAAAACAACAACACAAACCCTAGCCACGACATCAAATGAATGAAGCGTTCTTTTTTAATGGAAGATGCCATAACAATATTCACAATGATCAGATACACAAAAGGGAAAAGCCAAAAGGCACGGGTAGGCTTCACGGGCGGAGGCATCTTCATGTCATAATTACGTTTGATAATCAGCATCATTGCTGCACAAAACACAAACACCAACACTACAATCAAAATATTTTTTATGGCAGAATCAAATGGCATTTCCCTAAGTTTTTTAAACCATTCTTTGCTTTTGATTTGGTTAATTCCCCAGTAAGATATCCCCCCCACCACCATTAAACTCACCAGGCGGTTCAAGAACTTGGAACTTTCACCCAAGATTGGATTGATGATCCCCTTGTGGATAAAAATCGTGAGGAATGCTGCCGCAAGCACCACCATAATTTTGGCAAACAATTTCGTATAAATGTAATCCCTTTGCACGTTGTTTTCGGTGAATGTGTAAACGGCAAAAGGAATAAGCAAAAACAACATTACAGCGTATTCCTTAGAGAGCAGCGCCAAAAGGAACATGAAGCTTGCCCAAAACAGGTCTTTGTTTTTCTTGGTTTCCAGATACTTAAAAGAATACAAAAATGTCAGGCTTACGAAGATGAGAGAGAAAATTTCGTCTCGGCTTTTAACGTTCGCAATGGCTTCCGAGTGAATGGGATGCATAGTAAACAGCAAAGCAGAAAGAAATGCCAGGTCTTGTTGTTTTCTGAAAAAATAGCGGGAGAACACCAGGTATAAGAACACACAGCCCAGTCCGTATGTCCAAATATTATTGAAGTGCCTGACTTTTGCGGAATATACCTGGCAGTCCACTTCATTATGAATGCCATCCACATTAATATCTTCTTCCGTCTCGTTTTGGAAATTCTGGTTAAGGTCCCAGCAGGGGTAACATTCATTCGGTTCGGCCTGGCCGTTGTTGTTCAGGTCCTTGAATTCGTTGTATTCATAATTCACTTCGGGCCTACCGCAATCTGACGTATGGGGAACGGCAATGTCGTCGAGTTTTCCGTTTTGGTTCAGGTCGCGCACCTGCATGTAAAGCCCGCTCCTGTAGGGCTTGATGAACTGTTGCTCGATGGCAAAGCTCACCACGGAAAGCGGACGATAACGACCTCCGGCCAACTGGTCGGTGGCACACATGCGGCGATAGAAGCTTTCGTAAGCATCTTTGGTCAGGATGTCGTCGATTCCGTCGAAACCCTTCAACACATGATCGTTCTGATGAATAATAATACCGTCATCAAGGGCATATTCACCATCGATGGAAGGTGCATAAAACAACACTCCAATAATGAATATCAGAACTGCAGCCGCTTTTTCATTTAAAAAAGAAAAATATTGAAATTTGTTTTGTAGTTCGGGAAATTGAGGTTCCGGAATACTATCTCCGTTTTTTTTCATACCGGTTATCAATAAAGGGCAAAGATAACAAGTTTATGGAATGTTAAAAAAATCTCTTACTTTTATTCAAGCATGCCGGACGGTTCTTTAAAAAAAATCGGGATGGCCCTATTAACATGGCTATTGCCGGTCGTTGCTTCCTTTTACTTTTCTTATTTGTCTGTTCTTAGCCCGAAGAAAGAGTTAAATCAAATAATAACGGGCCTGAAGGCTTTGACAAATGATGAAGAAATGCCGTTAAAAGCCTCAGAAAAAGACATGTGGAATCCAATGGTTATTGAACTTCCTGACAACAGGCTTACCGACACCACTCTGATTAAAACCCGAATAAATTTTCAACTTGTTTTTCAACATAAACAAGGTTTTTTTGATGCTCCCCAAGGAATCTTTTATTTCAAATACCAATACCAAAAGCCCGTTCACAGAGTTTTTATTCAAAAAATTCAATCTTATTATCCCATTTCCAACCAGTACTTCCGCGATGAAGTTCATCCTGCTTTGCTTTCTGCTTTTGAACCACGCCTTAACCTGAAAAAAGGCCCCCATGTTCTGAATTTTAATGGACAATCCATTTATGTCAAATTTAACCGTGAAATTAACCCCCAATATTCCCTAACAGCATGGTGCTTATGGTCAATTTCCATTCTACTACTGTTGTTTGTGACTCACATTACCAACCTACGGGAATTTCACAGAGGATTGTGTTATGCTTTGGTATCAATTCTATGGTTCGTAATGTATTTCAGATGGCTCCCCGCTTCATTTTATGATCATATACTTTTCGATTCCGGGAATTTTTTTATTCCGGGAAATGTTTTTGTCCGCCACCACGGTGATGTTTTAGCTTTAGTGATTTTCATTCTGGGGCTTAGCGTTTCTAAATCATTTTTCTCTGCATCAAAACAGAATGTTATTAAGACCATCAGAATAATATTAAACTGTGGACTTTATTTTCTGAGCTTATGGTTGTTTAATATTTTCTCTGAACATAATGAAAGTCTGATTCAACCGGACAAATTTTCTGAATTTGATGCCGTATCGGCACTTTTGGTTTTTCTCCTTTGGTCCTGCCAGGTGATTACCCTGAAAAATTCCATTCTTTCCCTGAACCATTCTCACAAAACCATTCAAATTCTTTTCATGGTGTTAATGATAGGAATACATATTTTCATTTGGTCCTGTTGGGGAATACAAATTCATATTAGCATTGTTCTCACGATCTTGCTTTTAATTTTTTTATTGCAGGCATTTTACCATCACGTTGGTCCATGGATTTTATACCTCTCGGTTTTTTCTTTCATTTCCATGATGGATGCTGCCATGATTGTGCCTCACAATCACCTTAAATCCAAAAAATTGATGGAAGAATTTGCCCGCCAGAAATTGAACGAACGCGACGAGGCCTTTGAAGGGGAATTTTCCGATATCCCGCAGCGCTTATCTCAGGAAAAGTCCATACAGAACCTGATTGAACTTGCCCCTCAGGAAGAATTAACGGAATTGTTAAGAAAAAATATTTTCTATGGTTACTTTAGAAAATATGAAATTCATTTTTCTTTATTCGATTCTAACTGTCTGCCGGAATGGAAAACCGAATTCATTTTTCTCAGGAACCTGGATGCTTTGAAAGAACTGATGGCCACACGTTCAGAGCCCACCATTTCCGGGCATCTTCGTTTGGTGAGTTGGCCCGATGGGAATAAATATTATCTTTCTTTACTCCCCATAAAAAACAAAACCCTGGCCTGCCTTTTCATTCCATTGCCGGTTGGAGAATCGGGGACTTTGCTCGATTTATTTTCCGACATGGGCACTTCCGGTTTGTTAAAAAAGGCCTCGGCAGAATTTGCCCTTTACAGAAATGGAATAATGATTGAAAACTCCGGATTGTCGGAATTGCCTTATGTATTGAACCAAAACACCTATGATTTTTCGGAAGATTTTGTGGTAATGTCGGACCCCAAAAGCCACCAAAAAATCATTTTCCGCCTCCCTTCTAACCGATTTTTACAGTATTTTAAAATTTTTTTGATGTTATTAATTATTCATGGGATTGCGTGGAGCATTATATTCATACTTTTGCAGGCAATAACGGAAAGAAAAGGAATTCAAGCCTTGAAATTCAGGGAGAAACTGTTACTTTTTTTCATATCGGCTTTGTCGATGATCATGGCCATCATTTTTGTTTTCATAAGCCAGAGCATCAGAAAAGATTTTAGGGAACAATCAGCCAACCATTTAAAAGAAAAATTCCGGACATTCAAAAAAACCGTATCGGAACTTTTCAGGGAGAGTGATGACCTGAACACGATTAAAGATCCCCTTGACTTTCAGATGAAAAAAATGTCGTTTGAAAGCGGAACAGATGTTGTTTTTTACGATTCTACCGGTGTGCAAATGCTCACCACCATTGAAAAGCTGAATGATTTCGGTGTGCGGCTTCCGGTGCTATGGAAAAACATTACTCAGGAACTTAAAAAAGGAAGCATAGTCATACGTGAAGAATGGGCTGGGAACATGAACTACCTGTGCCTGTATGGACCGGCATTTGTAAATAAAAATATTTTGGCAGGTTATTTTGCGCTTCCCTATTTTCCTTCCAGATCGGAAGTACTTAAAAGGCAAGATGGTTTGATAAACAATGTGGTAAATCTGCTGATTATCCTGATCCCCGTAGCCATTATCCTTTCCATGTTTCTTTCTTCTTACATTGTCAGACCTTTACAAATCCTAACTTCCCGCCTGGGCAGTAAAAAAGCCCTTTGGGAAAACGATCCTTTGCAATGGAACTCGCAGGATGAAATCGGTACTCTGGTAGATGCCTACAACCGGATGTTGGAACAACTAAAAGAAAATATTTCCAAACTTTCGGAACAAGAAAGGGAAAGTGCCTGGAGGGAAATGGCAAGGCAAATTGCCCATGAAATCAAAAACCCCTTAACGCCTATCCGACTCAATATTCAACACCTGATGTATTTGCACAAAAAATCGCCCGTTCAGTTCGAAGAAAAATTTGAGAATTCTGCTGAAGCCATCCTGCAACAGATAGATGCCTTGAATGCTATTGCCAATGAATTCGGAAATTTTGCCAAAATCTCCAAAGAACCATTTGAATTCTTCAGTTTGAGCGATTGCATTGCATCGGTTTTGGAGTTATATCGCTCGGCTCCGGGCATCACTATTCAAAGTGAAGTATCTACAGATATCCGTGTTTTTGGTAATAAAAATCAAATTTTTTCGGTTTTAAACAATTTGTTTGAAAATTCCCGAGAGGCGCTTCAAAGCAGTTCGGACGGCAAAATATGGATTACCTTCGAACAGAAAGAAAACAAACTTTTCGTGAAAGTAAAAGATAACGGACCCGGAATTCCCTCAGATATACGACCCAAATTATTCACGCCCTATTTCACCACAAAAACATCGGGCACCGGCCTGGGGCTGGCCATAGCCAAGCGCATCATGCAACATCACGGAGGGGATTTGTATTTGGAAGATAATAATGAGCCGGGGGCTTGCTTTGTGCTGGTTTTTCCGGTTACTTAAATTATACTTTTTGTGTGCTGTCTCTATTCTTTCTTTTTTCCTGAACTAACAAACACTATCAAAAAAAAGCCATACACGTAACGTGTATGGCTTTATGATTTTTTTCAGAGCATTTTTTACACCTTCATTTCAGAAAGAACTTTATTCATATTCCTTACTGCTTCGGCCGATTTATAGAAGAGTGCTTTTTCTTCATCGTTCAATTCATAATCCACAATTTTTTCCCATCCGTTTTTACCGATGATAACCGGCACTCCAAGGCAAATATCTTTTTGTCCGTATTCTCCGTCTAAATATACACAACACGGGTAAATTTTCTTCTGGTCATTCAGGATGGCATCCACCAACACGGCCACAGATGCGCCGGGAGCATACCATGCTGAAGTGCCCAGCATCGCCGTCAGGGTGGCGCCTCCCACCATAGTGTCGGCGGCCACTTTTTTTAACGTAGCATCATCTAGGAATTTCGATACGGGAACACCGTTCCAAGTAGCAAGGCGCGTAAGGGGAATCATGGTGGTGTCGCCATGTCCGCCAATCACGGTGGCATGAATATCGGAAGCAGGAACTCCCATGGCCACCGACAAGTAATATTTAAAGCGCGAACTGTCGAGTATTCCGCCCATTCCTATCACCCTGTTCTTGGGAAGCTTGGTTTCTTTCAGGGCCAAGTAAGTCATCGTATCCATCGGATTGCTGACGATGATAAGGATAGTATTGGGAGAGTGTTTTAACACATTATCGCAAACCCCTTTAACGATGCCGGCATTAATGCCGATGAGTTCCTCACGCGTCATTCCTGGCTTACGTGGAACTCCACTGGTTACCACCACTACATCGCTTTGGGCAGTTTTGGAATAATCGTTGGTTACACCTACAATGCGCGTATTGAATTTATTAAGCGTGGCGGTTTGCATCAGGTCCATGGCCTTGCCTTCGGCAAAGTTTTCTTTAATGTCTAGCAACACCACTTCCGATGCTATCCTGTTCAGGGCAATATATTCCGCACATGATGCCCCTACATTTCCTGCGCCAATAACGGTAACTTTCATAATCTAATTTTTGGGTTAAAATTAAAGGGTTTTGTTATTAAATCACAAAACCCTTTTAAAATTTATTTTTCGCTTAAGGAAAAGTTAATCAGAGGGTCCCCCTGCGCATTTGTTCACGCTCGATACTTTCAAACAATGCCTTGAAATTTCCTGCCCCAAATCCTTTGGCCCCCATGCGTTGGATGATTTCAAAGAACAATGTGGGTCTGTCTTGCACCGGTTTGGTAAAAATCTGCAACAGATATCCTTCTTCATCGGCATCCACCAGAATGGAAAGTTCCTCCAGTACTTTCAGGTCTTCCTTCATTTTTTTCATATGTTCACCCAGGCGCTTGGGAACGTCTTCATAATAAGCCTTAGGAGGTGGTGGCAAAAATTCAACCCCACGAGCTTTTAACTGACGCACGGTTTCGATGATGTCATCAGTAGCCACGGCTATGTGCTGGCAACCGGGCCCCTCATAGAAATCCAGATATTCTTCTATTTGTGATTTCTTTTTTCCGTGCGCGGGCTCATTGATGGGAAATTTAATACGACCATTCCCGTTCGCCATTACCTTACTCATCAGAGCCGAATATTCGGTATGAATTTGTTTGTCGTCGAAGGAAAGAAAATTCACAAATCCCATCACTTGTTCATACCATTTTACCCAAATATTCATTTCCCCCCAACCCACATTTCCCACCATGTGATCAATGTATTTCAGACCTATGGGAGAAGGATTATAATCGGATTTCCATTCTACATAACCGGGAAGGAAAACGCCTTTGTAGTTTTTTCTCTCTACAAAAATATGAACGGTGTCTCCGTATGTATGTATTCCGGAACGCACAACTTCACCGAATTCATCTTTTTCCACCACAGGTTCCAGGTAGGGTTTGGCACCGCGTTTGGTGGTTTCGGCAAAAGCACTGCGTGCATCTTCCACCCAAAGGGCAATCACTTTCACCCCATCGCCATGCTTACGGAGGTGATCGTTAATGGGATTCCGGCTGTTCAATGGAGTGGTAAGTACCAATCGGATTTTGCCTTGTTGCAACACATACGAAACCTCTTCTCGTGATCCGGTTTCAAGTCCTTTGTATGCAAGCGATTGAAAACCAAATGCGGTTTTGTAGTAATGCGCCGACTGCTTGGCATTGCCCACATACAACTCCACATAATCGGTTCCCAATAAGGGAAGAAAATCCTGGGCGCCTTCAAATATTTTTTCAAGCCCATATTCCACGCTTTTTATTTCTTGTGCCATATTTTTTAATTTTTTAGTTTTCAAGCCAGTTTTTGTAATATATGCCATCATCAAGCTTCATGGCCTCTTCGGTAACCATCAAAGGGCGAAATGTATCTATCATCACAGCCAACTCCGGTGTTTCTTTTTGCCCGATGCTGCGTTCCATGGCTCCGGGAGCAGGGCCGTGCGGAACTCCTTTGGGATGGAGGGTAATGTGGCCGGGTTGGATGTTGTTACGGCTCATAAAATCCCCGTCCACATAATAGAGCACTTCATCACTGTCGATGTTGCTGTGATTATATGGGGCAGGTATGGCCTGTGGGTGATAATCATAAAGCCGCGGACAGAACGAACACACCACCAGTGCAGATGTTTCGTAGGTTTGGTGGATGGGCGGAGGCATGTGTATACGTCCCGTGATGGGCTCGAAATCGTGAATGGAGAATCCCCAGGGATAATTATAGCCATCCCATCCTACCACGTCAAACGGATGCGTTCCATAAACCAAAGTGTGAAGCATGCCCTCTTTGCGAATCTTGATGATGAAATCGCCTTTTTCATCGTGGGTCTCGAGTTCGTTGGGTAATTTGAAATCGCGTTCGCAAAAAGGAGAGTGTTCCAAAAGTTGCCCCGAAGAATTCTTATATCTTTTAGGAGTATATATGGGATGGTAACTTTCAAGAACTAAGAATCGATTGTCCGAACCGTCAAAATCCAGTTGATAAATGATGCCGCGAGGAATAAGCAAATAATCGCCCGGAACAAATGCAATGTTGCCCATCATGGTGCGGAGTTTTCCGCTGCCTTTATGCACAAAAATCAGTTCATCGGCATCGGCATTTTTATAAAAGTAATCACGAAAGCCCCTGGTGGGTGCCGCCAGTGATATTTTACAATCCTGGTTACACAACACTACCTTGCGGGCCTTAAGATAATCTTCTTCAGGTTGAACGGAAAAGCCCTTTAACAGCATGGGGCGTATATTCTTGGCTATCGCTATTTTGGGACTGTCGTCTACCGACGAAACGATTTCTTTAATTTGTGTGGGACGGTGTATGTGATAAAGCAAAGACTGAATACCCGAGAATCCTTCCGTTCCGAATAATTGTTCATATTGATGCTTTCCGTTTTCCGACTTGAACACCACATGGCGTTTGCGAGGTATCTTTCCGAGTTTATGGTAAATTGGCATAGGTTATGGTAATTGGTTTTCGAATCGTTTTAATAAGTAGTTTTTTTTGGATTTATTGAATACCTGATGAGGGTTTGAGGTAATTTTTCCTTTACGCAAAGCTTTTTGTACTTCGGGAGGCAACAAGCTCACCTCTCTGCACTTATCGGAACAACAACCGTTCATTTTCCCTTCACACTCCTCACATTGTATAAAAAGCAAGTGGCAAGCATCGTTTTTACAATTCACATGACGGTCACAAGGCTTTCCGCACTGATGGCAATTGGCAATAATATCAGGCGTTATTCGTTCGCCCATACGTTCATCGAAAACAAAATTCAGCCCGATAAATTTGCTTTTCAGGTTTTTTTCCCTGACTTCCCTGGCATACTGAATAATACCGCCCTGCAAATGATAGACCTTCTTAAATCCTTTGTATTTCAAGTAGGCACTGGCTTTTTCACAACGAATGCCACCGGTACAATACATTAAAACTGGTTTATCTTTATGTTCGGCTAACATTTCAGCTACTATCGGAATTTCTTCCCTGAAGGTATCGGCATCGGGCAAAATGGCGCCTTCGAAGTGTCCCACTTCACTTTCATAGTGGTTGCGCATGTCCACCACAATGGCATCGGGCAGTTCCATCATCCGATTGAACTCTTCGGCATTCAGATATTGCCCCGTGTCCCAGGGTTTGAAATCGGGATCATCAATTCCATCGGCCACGATTTTTTTTCTGACTTTAACGACCAGCTTTAGGAAAGAATATTTTTTTTCTTCAACCGCAAATTTAAACGGAATGCCGATGAATTCCGGGTAAGAATAAAGGTGATGTTTGAAATTTTCAAAATTATGTTCGGGAACACTCATCTGGGCATTGATCCCCTCATGGGCCAGATAAATTCTTCCTTTGCACCGCAATTGATCCCAAAAAAGGTAGAGTTCATCACGTAGTCTTTTGGGATCTTTAATTTCCACATAACGATAAAAGGAAATGGTAATTCTTTTGAAGTTTTCGGCTTCAAGCTCCTTTAGCAATTCCGTTTTATTTTTTTTATTGGCCAGGATTGCCATATATGAACATTACCTTTCTTTGTAAAGATAAAACAAAATACTTAGGTTTGCAAAGTTAATGGTTTGGTGTATTTTAAATTATGATTTAAATCAGCCATGAATAAAATCCTGATTACGGGGGCATGCGGGCAAATTGGTACTGAACTGGCCGAAAAAGCAAGCGAATTGTTGGGCCATGATAACGTTGTTATTACCGATATACGAAAACCCGTGAATACAAGGAACCCCTTTGAGGAATTAGATGTGCTGGATAAAAATGCTTGGTTAAGTGTATTGGATAAGTACCAACCCGATACGGTTTTTCATTTGGCAGCACTATTGTCGGCAACGGGCGAGAAAAATCCAGAACTGGCATGGAAGTTAAACATGAATAGTTTGTTATATGTTCTGGAGTTTGCACGTGAGAAAAAAATCAAGAAGGTATTCTGGCCCAGTTCCATAGCCGTTTTTGGACCCACCACACCGAAATATAACGTTCCACAGCACACCATCATGGAACCCACTACGGTCTATGGCATAAGCAAATTAGCCGGGGAACGCTGGTGCGAATGGTATTTTAATAAGTTTGGCGTAGATGTCAGGAGTTTGAGGTATCCGGGGCTTATCGGGTGGAAATCCGATCCCGGTGGTGGCACTACCGATTATGCGGTACATATATTCTATGAAGCGCTCAAAAACGGAAAATACACTTGCTTTTTAAGCGAAGACACCGCTTTACCCATGATGTGCATGGAAGATGCCATCCGGGCAACACTGGAGTTGATGCAGGCGCCGGCTGCAAACATTAAAATCCGGAGCAGTTATAATTTGGCCGGTATTTCGTTCAGCCCCAAAGAATTAGCGAATGAAATAAAAAAACACCTTCCCGGATTTATCATTCAATATCAGCCTGATTTCAGACAATCCATTGCTGATTCATGGCCTGCTTCAATTGATGACAGCGTGGCCTCAAGCCACTGGGGATGGAAGCACAAATATGACCTCGAAAAGCTTACAAAAAGAATGATTTCTGAAATTCGTTTAAAAATTAGTTGATTTTGTCCCATTTATCAGAAATTTAGTCTAATTTCTGAAACTTTAGCACATGTTATTGCGTAGAATAAATTAAATTTGACGCTATAAATGATAAGGTATTTACATATTTTAATGTTCCTTGTGTTAATTACGTGGGCTCAACCGCAGAGTTATGAATTAAATGGTAATGATACCATTAACCTCATTGACGTTAACGGTAAAAAGCAAGGAAAATGGATTATTAGAGGCAAACACAAGCCCGGAACATGCTATCAACCTGAACAAAAAGTTGAAGAAGGTTTATACAAAGATAACCGCAAAACCGGCTTATGGACTGAATGGTATTGCAATGGAAATTTAAAAAATAAAATCACATTTGTCAATGGCCGCCCCGACGGTTATGCCGTCATGTATCATGAAAATGGTAAAATTTCTGAAGAAGGTATTTGGAAAATCAATAAATGGGTAGGAAATTATAAGTTATACTATCCGAATGGTCAGGTTCAACACGAATTTGTTTATAACCAGGCAGGAAAAAGAGAAGGCCAATCAAGATATTATTATGAGAACGGACAATTGGCTGTGGAAGCCAATTTTGTTAACGGCAAGGAAAACGGTGTAGTGAAAGAATATTACGAAAACGGAGATTTAAAAGCTGAAAAAACCTATAATGATGGCAATGTGGATGTAGCTTCCATTAAAGAATATCAACCCAAAAAACCAATAGTGAAATCAGAAAATCCTTTGGATAATGCACCAAAAATTACTGTTTCTCCGGATGAAAGACCTAACGAAGCTCAAACAAATAAAAAATCTGGTCCTATTATATTAAATGGATATCATAAGCTTTATAACAAAAACAAGCAAATTTCCAAAGATGGCATTTTTAAAGATAACAGATTAATGGAAGGTAAAGCTTATTTTTATGATGAAAACGGTATTTTAATACGTGTGGCAGTTTTTAAGGATGGTATTTATGTAGGAGATACCCAGGTAGAAAATTAGACTAAACACATATTTATTTAGATAAACTGTTAGTAACTTCTTATAATTTTATTTAATTTTGTTTTATAATATGAATATTTTTAGTTATAAAAAATTTTCGATTATGTTATTACTCATCCCGATTCATATTCTTCTGTTTGCTCAAACTTATGAATTAAACCCTTCCAATCCAAAAGATACCATTAATTATATTGATGTTGCCGGAAAAAAACAAGGAAAATGGATAATTTACGGTAAGCATAAACCAGAAATCCCATGCTACAAACCCAATCAGAAAATTGAAGAAGGAAAATACCAGGACAACCGTAAAACTGGTGTGTGGGTGGATTACTATTGTAACTCCAATAAAAAAAGTGAGATAACTTACGTTAACGGTAGGCCAAACGGTTATGCCGTTATGTATTATGAAAACGGTAATAAGAAAGAAGAAGGCCAGTGGGTGAACAATCGATGGGTTGGTGATTACAAGCTTTATTACGAAAACGGACAAATTCAACATGATTTTAAGTTCAATGCGGGCGGCAAAAGAGAAGGAAACCAGATATACAAATATGAAAACGGTCAAACAGCCATAGAAGGTAATTTTTCAAACGGCAAAGAGTCTGGGACGTTTAAGGAATATTATGAAAACGGCAATTTAAAAGCCATAAAAAATTTCAACAACGGGGATGTCGATGTTGCTTCCATTCAATTTTTCGAAGATAAAAATCAGACGACAAAGCAGGAATCTGCAGTCAAAAATAATCTTTCAAAGTCAATAACAGAAGTTAAGAACGAAGAATTAACGGTTTCCGGCGCAAATAAGCCGATGGTTCTCAATGGTAAGCACATTCTGTATAATAAAAACCGACAGGTTTCCAAAGACGGTATTTTTAAAGACAATCGCCTGATGGAAGGCAAAGCCTATATCTACGACGATAACGGTATATTAATCCGTATTGCTATTTTCAAAAATGGCATTTATGTGGGAGATGCCCCAATAGAAAAATAAATTTTTTTCTATTTAATTTCTATACCCGCGTTCTGAAATTCTTTCATTATAATTTTTAATCGTTCTATGGGATTTTGATGATTCCAAACCCATGACTGAAAAGCTATGCCATAAAAACCTAATTCTTTGCATTTTTGAATTACCGAAGGGGTACATCCACCCCGAGCTACCCATCGTAAATCACTTCTTGATTTAATTAAAGCGCTGATATTTTCACGTGAATATTCATTCATGAATTCTCCGGTGATGTTATTAAATAAATTACCTATAAAAACATAATTAAAATTATCTGATTGTATCTCATAAGCCCTCTTTAATGAATAAACACTCGATGATTTCGAAAGTGAATGAAATTTCAATTTCAAACGAAATTGAAGCCAGCGGTACTTCCATTTTCTTTCCAAATGTTCTTTAGAAAGATGAATGCCTTTCAGTGTATATTTGGCAGCTAAAATATGATGATAATGCAATACCATGCGGTTGTGAAAATGCTTCGGGATTTTTTTTATGAACAGATCGGTTTCGTGTGTCCTCCACCTGTGCTTTCTCAGATGCAACGTAGGAAGTCCCTCTTCGAACATTCGGGTGATTATTTCAGCTTCATCATCGACTGATTTTGAACCGGTAATTAAAATTAATTTCATGAATACACCTTTAAAAATTGTTTTATCAATATCGGGGCCTTTTCCAGTGCATTTCCCACCACCACAACCGATGCGCCAAATTTAAAATATTTTTTTATTTCTTCCACCTTTCTGATTCCGCCCCCCACAATTATCGGTATATCGATGTTTTTCTTCAATTCTTTCAAAAGGGCATAGGGAATTTTTTTTTTTGCACCACTACCGGCTTCCAGGTACACCGCCCTGAACCCGAATAGTTCGGCAGCCACAGCCAATGAAATAATTTTTTTCTTTTGACTATAAGGGATCGGTGTTGATCCCGAGGTTCGCACAACTTCCGTCACTTCATTCCCCACCAAAATATATGCCGTTGATAACGTATTTAATTTCATTCTTTTTACTGCCAAAGCGGCTTTGCTTTGTTCCTCTAATATGTATCTAATATTCTTACTCGAAAACAAACTGGTGAATAATATCCCGTCTGCCCGACAAACATCCTTTGCCCCCGACGGAAAAATTACCACAGGTAGCGGGGTTTTTTTTCGAATATCAAGAATCACGTCTTTGAGCGATGTGTTTCTTTTTTTTTTACTTCCCCCCGCCAAAATCATTCCAACATTATATTCTTTTGCCTTTTTTACAAGGTCAGGATTATACTTGTCAGGATCAATTAAAATCCAGATTTTTTTATCCAGAAATTTATCCCATTCTTTAATCCTGCTGCTGGATGGCATAAGCAATGATATGATTCCCCTCTTCAATCCAACGTACGTCAAACATGCCCTTGCATTCCGACCACGTCGATTGAACCAATAATTCTTTTTTTACAAAATCAAAATTTTTAATATGAAGATGTTTTTGGAAAGAAATACTTCTAAATCCGATGCATTTCAGTACCGACTCTTTTGCACACCAGGCAACCGTCAGGGCTAGTTTGTCGCTACGGTAATCCGGCATCTCATTCTCAGAAAGGAATTTTCCTTGAAGGCGCAATATTCTGTCCTGAACCTCTTCGATGTCTACACCCACCGCATGGTTTTCCGAATACAGGACTACCAGCCATTGGGTATTATGAGAAACGGAGATATTCCCGGAATGCCCTACCAACAAAGGTTTTCCATATTGATTGTGATTAATTTCCGTATGCGTACCGAAAATATGATAAATGAGGTTTTTTAGGGACTTCTTCTCTACAAATCTTTTTTCTTTTACCGGAGAAAATTGCCTTGCTTCGCGCAAATTCATGCGATATATTTTTAATCCATCCCCTATATTGATGCTTTCAGGCAACAAATGGACAGTATTACAAACTTATGGATTATCTTTGCATAAAATTACATCTTTTATGAGCACATTAACAAAAGAAAATTACATCAAGTACAAAATCAAAGACATTTCATTGGCGGAATGGGGCAGAAAAGAAATCAAACTGGCCGAAGCTGAAATGCCCGGCCTAATGGCTTTACGCAAAAAATATGGCAAGGAAAAACCCCTAAAGGGGGCACGTATTGCCGGATGCCTTCACATGACCATACAAACAGCCGTCCTTATTGAAACCCTGGTGGAACTGGGAGCTGAAGTAACATGGAGTTCATGTAATATTTTTTCAACACAAGACCATGCTGCCGCTGCCATTGCGGCCGCCGGAATTTCGGTATATGCATGGAAAGGAATGACCAGTGAAGAATTCGACTGGTGCATTGAACAAACCCTCTTCTTCGGTCCGGAGCGCAAGCCCTTAAACATGATTTTGGATGACGGAGGCGACCTGACCAACATGGTATTCGACAAATACCCCGAACTGACAAAAGATATCCGCGGCCTATCGGAAGAAACGACTACAGGCGTTCACCGTCTTTATGAAAGAATGCGTAAAGGAACATTGCTCACCCCTGCCATCAATGTAAACGACAGTGTAACCAAATCAAAATTTGATAATAAATACGGTTGTCGTGAATCATTGGTCGATGCCATACGTCGTGCCACCGATCTCATGTTGGCAGGAAAAGTGGCCGTAGTGGCAGGTTATGGCGATGTAGGAAAAGGTTCAGCACAATCTTTATCCTCTCAGAACGTAAGAGGCATCGTAACAGAAATCGATCCTATTTGTGCCCTTCAGGCCGTGATGGACGGATATCAGGTGATGAAAATGGATGATGCCGTTAAATATGCAGACATCATTGTTACTGCTACCGGCAACCGTGATATCGTGGTGGACAGGCATTTCAAAGCCATGAAGCATAACGCCGTAGTGTGCAATATCGGTCATTTCGACACGGAAATAGATATGGCATGGTTGAATAAAAACTACGGTCATACACGCGATACCATCAAACCCCAGGTTGATAAATACACCATCGACGGTAAAGATATCATCGTACTGGCAGAAGGCCGGCTGGTGAACTTGGGCTGTGCCACCGGACATCCCAGCTTTGTAATGAGTTGTTCCTTCACAAACCAAGTACTTGCACAAATTGAATTGTGGAATAATTACAAGAAATATGAAAAGAAGGTTTATACCCTTCCCAAACATCTGGACGAAATGGTTGCACGCTTACATCTTGAGAAGATCGGTGCAGAACTTGATATACTAACCCCAGTACAGGCAGAATACATCGGAGTAAATGTGGAAGGCCCTTATAAGCCCGAACATTATCGTTATTAATGTTTTTAAGAAATATTGAACAAAACAAAAAACCCCGCAAAAGCGGGGTTTTTCATTTTATGGATTATCTTATTTAACGCACTAAAGTAACGTTGCCTTTTTTCTCGAAGGGTTTGTCATCTTTTCCTTTTGCTTTTATTACATAGAAATAAACCCCTGCCGCACAATCTTTTCCTTGTAAATTTTTTCCATCCCAGGCAAAATTACCCGATTTGCTTTCGGTTTCATATACCTTGTTGCCCCAACGATCGAATATAACAACATTAACTTCTGATAAATTAGTAGCTACCAAACGGAATACATCATTTACACCGTCTTTATTGGGAGAAAAGATATTTGGAACTTCAAGCTGAGAAGGCATATCCACTTTGATGGTTTTCACTACCGTATCTATACATGCACCTTTTTTTACAACCAAAACAACTGTATAAATTCCCGGAGCATTATATACAGCTGATCCGTTTTGGGTTTGAGTGTATGATGCTGAAGTACCGTTTCCGTAATACCAGGTAGATTGAATATTCAGGTTGCCCAAACTGGTGGAACTGTTATTGATGAAATTAACTTGAAGCGGAGCAAATCCTTCCGGAGGTTCCGGAGTAAAATTGGCCGTAATGGTTCCATTAACTACGGTGTATGTAATTTGAGAAATACAACCATTAACCGTATTGGTAACGATGAACCTGTATAATCCGGGATAATTTGTAGTGATGACTGAACTTGTGAGGTTGGGCGTTACGGTTGCACCATAAGGCGGAATCCAGGAATACGTCATTCCTGAAGTTGGGCTAATAATAGATGGAAGGATCTGAACCGTTGGATTATTATTACATTCAAGTATGAATGCTTGCTTGGGGTCAAGTGTGGGTGGTGTTATGTCTTGAACCACCGTATATGTCCTTACAACTGAACAACCATTAATTTGAGAAGTAGCAATACAGGTGTGTACGCCCGGGATGCTGGTATTCAAGATGCTGGTGCATATCTGTGTAGGATTGGATATGGGTTGTAGCCAACAATAAGTGGTGACCAGCGCTGCATTTAAAGTATGGGCATTGGAAGCATTGGAAAGAACAATGTCAGGGTCTTTACAGGTGAGTCTTTGCGGCGAAACGGTCAGGTTGACCACGGGCAGCCGGATATCCTGAAGAATTTGAACAGTTTTGGTGCTTCGGCACATGTTGTTCGGATCCAAAGCACCGACAGTAAAAATTCCTGCAGAGGTAATTTGTGAAGTAGCATTTGAAACAGAAGAATTAATATACACCGTGTAACTTGGTTGTGGCCAAACAGAAGCACCTGTAGCTCCCGGTATTGTCCAGGTAATTTGGGCATTGGTATTGGTGCTTACACCCGTCAGGACCATGCTGGGGCTGAAGCACGTTAATAGTGAGTTGGTTTGAATATGGTTAATGACGGGAGCAATGGTATTTTGGATAATGCTGATTTGTTGGGAACCGATGCACTGATTGGTAATATCTTGTACCCAAACGGTATAAGTTCCCGGAACAGTGAGATTAGTAAAGTTGTTGGTGCTTCCAAAAACTGGGGCAGAGGTTGAACCCGGCGGTGATAATGCGTATAGCACTCCTACATTATTGGTAGGACTGGTTACTACTGTAGTGATTTGCATGGATGTTACGCTTGTACTTGCGCAACCGATGGTAAAATTGGTGGGGCTAACAACCGTGAACTGTGGCATACCAATAGAAGTATTGGCTTGAACGGTGAAAGAGGAACTGCATCCGGTAAGATTATTTGTTGCGGTAAATACATATTGTCCGGGAGAACCGGGATAATAAATATTGATCGAACCCTGCGATTGACCTACAGGCACTAAATTGCCGCCTTGATTAAAATACCATTGAGTGGTAACATTTACCGACTGACTTGTTGTTCCGGTAAATGTAACTGCTGAAGTCGTACTACAATTGACAGTAACCACCGTTGGGTTCACTGAAACTGAAGGGGCTGTAAAATTTTGAAAAATCTGAAAAGTTTGTGATGCTGTACAGCCCGTTGAACTTGTACCAATTACGTTTCCGACACAAGGTGCCGTGAAAGTGGCTGATGAACCGGTTAAAGTTCCGGAACATCCTGTCCAGGTATAAGAGAGGGGCACTCCGTTAGTAACACTGGTATTCATCACCACCTGGGGATTATTGCAGGTAATGGTATAATTATTGGCAGGATTGAAAACCGTAAAAGATGCCGGTGCCTGGATGGGGCCCACGGTAAAATTGATGACAGATTTGCATCCTCCGGATGTGGTAACGGTTACGGAATTTGGACCGGGCTGTAAGCCGGTAGCAGTCATACTGTTCACCGGATTGTAATTTTGAGGAGGAGGGTTCCAGTTTAAAGTATAATTTCCGGGAGGGTTAATATTAATATTCAGGTTAACACTGTTTGAGGGATTGGCACAAGTGCTGTTAACTAATTGAGGGCTGGCTGTAGGCGCAGGAAATACGCTAACCGTAGAAACTCCCGTTGTGGTTTGAACAGCATTGGTTTGGGGATTGACTCCTGTAATGTAGGTGGTATAGCTGGTAGTAACGGAAGGGCTGACCACAAAGCTTCCGGTTGTATTCGTTTGCCCGCCGGGCTGAATGGAATAGGTGGGATTTAACAATCCGTTAAAATTCACGGGCGTAATGGTGGCCTGGCTTCCTGCACATATTGTGTAATTGGGGTTACAATTGGGATTGCAAAGTAAGGAAGCGGTTCCGATTGATTGAAAACTCACCAAAGTATTAACTCCTGAAAAATTCGAAATACATATGATAAATTGTTGACAAGCATTTACTTGCAGCGGAGGTTCATAATTAGAAG
>JAOAHO010000015.1 GCA_026415195.1 Bacteroidia bacterium
TCCGGTAAGAAAATTTAACTATCTTACCGCTAACCAAATGCTACTCAAAAAAATTGCACTTATTACTTGAACTTACAAGTGAATTTTTCGTACATTTTTTTTCTTTATTTTTACAATAAATATCAATCTTAGTCCATATTAATATGGTTCTAAACAGATTATTGACTTCGTTTTTGATTTTTTTTATATTGCTTCAAAACGCATTTTCCGATACCCTTTATACATCAGATACATCGGAATATAATAAAAGCATAAAAAAAATTATAGGCGAAATTGAAAAAGAAAAAACCATGGCGTATGCTCATGAAGCTCTGAATAAAGCATTAGAAAATGAAACGAATAAGAAAAATACTTATGTCATGATATTTTTGATAATACTGTTTATAATAATTTGTTCGATCATAATTTTTAAGTTTACTAAAAAAAATAAAAATAATTTATAACAATCAAAATGAAAAGGTTCCTGATTTTTTTTGCTTTTATATACTATTGTAAAAGTCAGCCCCCCTATTTTAACCAGGAAAACACGCGCTCCGATACGATAGATATATTCCATACAAAGATTACGCTCGAACTTGGAACTGTTTCTTCTCCAACCATTGCAGGGCATGCCATGATCAAATTTGCCCCAAAAATGAAAAATATCAACTACATCCGCCTCGACCTGCTCAAACTCACCATCGACTCCGTTAAAATCAACAACGTAAATGCACCATACACTTATAACGACACTGTCCTGAGAATTTCATTCCCACCCAAAAACATGAATGATACCACTTATGCCCTAATCTATTATAAAGGCCAACCAAAAACCGATCCGAGCACATGGGGCGGTTTTTATTTCGACAATACCGGAAATGCCCAATATGCCTATAACATGGGAGTGGGGTTTCAAAGCAAGCCCCATAATTTCGGCAGGGTTTGGTTCCCTTGCTTTGATAGTTTCGTGGAACGAAGCACTTTTGAATTTATCATTACTACCGACAGTTCAAGGATAGCTTATTGTAACGGCCTGCCTATTCAGGAATTCAAAGCCAATGGAAAGCGTACCGTTCACTGGTATATGAAAGATCCCATACCTTCCTACCTGGCATCGGTTACGGCTGCTAAATATGCGCAGGTTACACTTTCCTTCCCGCTGATGAATGGCAATATTCCCGTCTTTCTGGTAGCCACTCCCGCCGACACTACGGTTATGAAAAACGGCTTTGTCAATTTACAAAGTTGCGTACAACATTTTGAAAACTGCTACGGCCCTTATCAATGGGATCGCATTGGTTATTGCTCTGTCCCTTTTAATGCCGGCGCCATGGAACACGCTACCAATATTTCCTATCCCAAACTTGCTTTGGGAAATTTAGCTTATGAAAACGTTCTAATGGCTCATGAAATTGCACATCAATGGTGGGGAAACTTAATCACTTGCTCCACTCCGGAAGACATGTGGATTAATGAGGGCTGGGCTTCTTTCAGCGGATTTTTATTCGATGAAATGCAGTACGGCAAGAATACTTACCTGAACAAACTCAGGGCACAACACGACGATTTACTTAAAAAACTACACCATAAGGAAGGCGGATTCCGGGCTGTATCCGGAGTTCCGCATCACCTGACGTACGGCGATCATGTTTATAAAAAAGGTGCAGAAGTGGCCCATGCCCTGAGGGCTTACATGGGGGATGCGGTCTTCTTTGCTGCCATTAAGGCCCTGATGAATAATAAAAAATTTTCACATGTCAGCAGCGAAGATCTCCGAACCCAACTGCAATCGGCATCCGGAATTAATTTGGTTCCGTTCTTCAAAAACTGGGTTTACAACGGCGGATGGCCTCATTTTGCCATCGATTCCGTAAGATCTGCCCCTCAAGGTTCACAGTTTATTGTCCAGGGCAGCGTGAAGCACAAGCTTTACGGAGCTCCGCAGAATTATTCCTTTGTACCGCTTGAAATTGCTTACTTTAAAAATGACTGGTCGTTTGAAATCAAAACTTTTACCTTCACCGGTAATCAAACTTCACAGGCCTTTACGCACACCTTAAATTTCCAACCGGTGTATGCCGTGCTTAATCCTTCTTTTACTATTCCTTCGGCCACATCCTATGATTACTATAAAGCCAAAGCGGTAACCAATTATGTTTCTTCGCCGGGCCGCCTCAGGGTTAGCGTATTGCAAACCGGAGGCGATTCGTCCTTGATTTATCTGGCCCATCATTTTGTAAAGCCCGACCCTTTCAAAAACAACCCTTCCGGCGCTCTCCTCTCCGACCAGCATTACTGGACGGTGGGCGGAATTTGGAAGCCGGGATTAAAACTTCGCCTAAGATTTAATTTCGACGGGAATAAAAACTACAATACCATTTATGGATATTTAGACACATTGCTGACACGGGTAAATTCCGACAGCATACGGATTTTTTACCGAAAAGATGCTTCACAGGACTGGAGAATGCTTCCATCCTACACTTTATTTGTGCAAAGCGCAAAAAGCGGATTTATCGAAACCGACTCGGTTTATATCGGGGAATATGCGCTCGGCAATCATGGCGACACCACCGTCAGCATCAAAGAACACCTGATGGAAAAATCACTGCTGACCCTGTATCCTAATCCCGCCAGGCACGAAATTCATTGGAAATTCGATAAAAAGAATGCGGAATGGTTGCAGCCATGGGAAATTCTGGTTTATGACATGAACGGAAAACTGAAATACATATCCTATCAAAATAATATGACCTCTTCTTTATCCGTCGAAAATTTTGAAAACGGGAATTACAATTTGATATTGAAATGCCGGGATAAAATTTATTCGGGAAAATTTAGTGTGAAAAGATAATCAATTCAATAAAAACATATTCACCACATACAGAATAAAAATCACCAGCGTATCCCATGCCATCATATAGCTGAATTTTTTCTCTTTTATCCGAACCAGCAACCCTAATATTGCCACCGCCGACATCATTATAACAAAAAACACAGAAATGATATTGATTTCCGATGCATCGTGAAATAAATAACCCTTTCTGTAAAAAACATCATCCATGAATAAAATAAACATGTTGAAAATATTACTGCCGAATAAATTTCCTACAGCCAAATCGGTCATGCCCATTCTAACTGCGGCAATAGACACGGCTGCTTCCGGCAATGAAGTGGAAACCGCCACAAAAAGTGTACCCACAAATGAGGCATTCATTTGATATTTTATTACCAGGGCTTCGGCAGTTTCAGGAATGAGCAAGGCACATAAAATGATAACAATAGCAAATAATGCATATCTCCAAATGATTTGATCTAAATTCAGGGAAATTCGGTTTTGGTGTTCCTCATGTTCGCTTTGTTGTTTTTTAAATTCAAACAATATCTTTAATGAAACAAAATAGATAACGGCAAATAAAATACCGGTCAGGCCGATAGAAAAATTAAATTTATACAATTCATTAAAATATAACCCCAAACCGCATAATGACATCAGAATTATTCCAAGCGATGCTGCCAATACATGGCTTTGTGAGGTTGTGGAAAGCAAGGGTTGAGTGCGGGGTGTAAAAACATCCATCACCGACAACAATGCCAGGTTAAATGCACAGCTCCCCAGAATATCCCCCATGGCTAAATCGGCTGAACCCACAATATAACAAGAACTGAAGCCCACCACCAACTCGGGTAATGAAGTTACGGCAGACATAAGTACCAAACCCAGCAAAGCCCTACCCATTCCCGACTTCTCGGCCAATAAATCTCCGTAATAGGATAGTTTTTTGCCTGCAAAGAAAATTACTGATGCCAATATCAAAAACGATACTTCAGGATTTTGATAGATTAAATTCATAAATGAAAATTATCTGCATCTTTCCAGAATGGAAATGCGCTTCGGCACTTTTCAAGTAATGTTTTGTCCAATTCAGAAATCAATACTTCCTCTTTTCCGTTTTTGCATTCCGCCAAAACTTCGCCGAAAGGGCTAATCACCATGGAATTTCCGGAATGTGAAATTCCATTTCCATCAGGCCCCACTCTATTGACGGCCACCACATACGACTGGTTCTCGATGGCACGGGCAATCAGTAATTGCCTCCACGGGTAACTCCGGCTTTCGGGCCAGTTGGCCACCACCAACATTACGTCATACATTAATGAATCCAATCCGGGCTTTTTTCGGTTCCTGCACCATACAGGAAAACGAATATCGTAACAGATCTGGGCAGAAAAATACCACCCTTCATGGTTAAATAATAAATGAGAATCACCGGAATGATAATGTCGGTTTTCTCCTGCTAAAGAAAAAAGATGTTTTTTATCATAAAAAACAAATTTCCCGTCGGGATAAACCGCATAAAAACGGTTTTTATACTTCCCGTCCGGTTCCATTACTGCAAGTGAACCCGCCACCAAAGATTCCCATTCTTTTGCTTTCTCTTTCATCCATCGAAACCCCGGGCCGTCGAAGGCCTTTTCAGCCAGTTTTTCCGGCATCATGGTAAATCCGGTGCTCCACATTTCGGGAAGCACCACCACGCTTCCTTTTTCCGGAAAGGGAATAAGGCGGTTCAGCTTTTCAATGTTCTTTTCAGGATTCTCCCAGACAATATCAAACTGAACCAGATAGGTTTTCATTATTTTTTTGGAGGGGTATTGGAACCTGCCTGGGGCTTAGGATTAAAATATGCTTTGGCTTTGGCATTCTCAGGATCCAGTTCCTTCACTTTATTCCAGATTTCATCCGCTTTGGATTTATCTTTTATGGTTACATAATGAAATCCTAAATATTCATACGCCTCCACCGCTTCTTTCTTATATGTGCCGTTCATTTCTTCGGGCTTGATGATGTTCAGCACTTTTTCATACGAGGGCTTGGCCAGCCATTTTTCATTTTTATAATCAATGGATGCCAAGCTTCTTCCTTTCCATATGTGGGCAACAGGCCAGTTGGGATTCAAGGCAATCAGTGAACCAAAAGACGTATCGGCAAGATTTAAAAAGGGCATGGCTTCTGCTTCCTGCTGTATGGCTTTTTTCTTGTCTTTATTGTTCAGCGCCTCATTCAATTTGGCCGTACCCAAATTATAAGCGGCACGCCCAAGATTGAAATAATCGTTGTTGTTCATGGCTGCCGGGCTTTCTTTCTTTTTGTTTTCCAGCAATTCTATCACCTTTTGATAGTTTTTGTTTTTGTAAGCCACAACAGCCATATCCGAATAAATATCGGCCGCTATGGAAGGATCCAACTCCCTTGCTTTGTTCATGGCTGTCAGGGCATCGGCTTCATTCCCGTTACGTGCATATAAAATGCTTCGATACTTATAATCAGTGGGAAGATATTTGAAATTGGCAGGAGCTTTGGAAAAAAATTCATTAATGGCTTTCAGGCCTTTTGCGTAAGCGTCCTTGTCTGTTTTGTCTCCCATTTCGGCATAGGCATATCCGGCAATCCGATCCATGTAAAGATTGGAAAAATTTTTGCTTTTTAAATCTTCATATTCTTTCACGGCATCGGCATATTGCTTGTTGTTGAATAAAGCGCTCATATAGCGATACCGTGCGTAAGGGCTGTTGTTCAATTCCAGGTATTTTTTCCAATTCTCAATGGACTTGGCCGGTTGCCCTGCAAGAAAAAACAGTTCGGCTTTCTCCCTGTATGCCGGGGCAAAAGTATTATCAATGGCCTCGGCTTCCTTGTATTTGTCCAAAGCCAGTTGATAGTTCCGGCCACGTTGATAGAGCTTTCCTTCCCGTATTATCCCTTTGGCTGATTTGGGATTAATCGTGGTGGCCTGCTTATACTGCTTGATGGGCCCGCTGCCGTCGGCCGGATTTTTTTCTAAAAGAGCATCGCCCAAAATAATATATCCGTCTTCGTTTTTGGGATCCAGTTTTATAGCCTGATTTGCTGCATTGATAGCTTCATCGGGATACTTGTTTGGAGTGGCTATCCATGCTTCGGCAATTTTTCTGAAAACCTCCGCGTTTTTGTTTTGGCTGATGGAAGTAGCCTTATAAAATTTGGCTTTGGCATCTTCAGCCTTGCCATTCATAATGTCTATTTTGCCCAAACCAACGTAATTTAATGGCTGTGAAGCATTCACTTCCGTTCCTTTTCTATAGAAATAAAGGGCACTGTCAACTTCTCCTTTCAAAAAATAATTTTCGGCGAAATAGAAATAGATTTCACCGTTATTGGGTTCTTTGGCAATAAGTTTCCTGAAATCTTCCTCGGCTGCTTCAAATCGCTCATTTTGGGTTTTCAGTACGGCATCCTTCAATGTTTGGGAATGCAATAAACCAACCGACAATATCAGCAAAAACAAGTTTTTATTCATACCCATAAATATTGCTCAAAAATAGGAATTCAATTCATATACCGAAATAAAGATAAGGTTATATTTTAACGTTTTTTGTAATGACCATAACCCTTTTAACCTTCCAGCGGGAAAACTTTAACACCCGGTTGAAAAAGGTATTGTTTTCGGGTCTCTCGGCAAGTGCAAAGAATCCTTTTTCGGCGCAATTGTTCTTTTTTATATACTTTGTTCCGAAATTCAAATAAGGCATTAACGGGTAAATGCTCAATGGGAATACTCCCGTCATCTTCATCGTAAAAAGACAATATTTTTTGTAAGAATGGATCTGCACAAGACGAGGCAGGAGGATTTTGAATATGCTTTTTAAGCGCATGCAGCAAATCGGGAGGGAAAATGTCCATTCGCATAAATTCGGATAACAACACGGCATATTCCCTTTTCCATTCGTGGCCATGCGGTTCCACATTCAACCCGTGTTTCAGATAATTAAAATGATGGGCAAATTCATGCACCAGCGTAATTAGAAAAGCGTAAGGATTTAAGTTGTGATTTATGGTTATAGAAGGAACCCCCTTTGCACTTTTCGGAGAATAATCACCAAGTTTAGTGCAACGGTCACGGGTAATTCTCAGGCTTATTTTATAGGTCAATATCCATTCGGAAAACCTAATTGCTGCTGGCTGAGGGATATACCTTGACAAAACCTTAATGTTATTCTGAAATAATGTTTCTTTTGTCATAATAATCTAAATGCAAAAGTTAAGGGTAATTTCATAATTCTTACCTTTGTGCTGAAAGAGGTTAATAACATTTTTTTACACGGTGAAGTCCGATAAAGTTATCCACCATATAGTTCATTGGCTAAGCGATTATCTTTTGAAATCGGGATGTAAAGGGTTTGTCGTTGGTATTAGCGGCGGCATTGATTCGGCTCTGACCTCCACATTATGTGCCATGACTGGCCACACCACCTACGTTCTGAGTCTCCCCATATACCAACATCAAAGTCATGTCAATCGCGCACTTGAACATGCTGCTTGGCTGAAATCAAAGTTTACTAATATTACTCATCGGGATATTGAATTAACGCCGGCTTTTGAAACATTAAAAAAAATTTTCCCTACTGAAGTACAAGACGATTTAACCATGGCCAACACCCGTTCCCGGCTTAGAATGCTCAGTTTATATGTCTTTGCCGGACACTACAAATTACTGGTAGCCGGAACCGGCAACAAGGTGGAAGATTTCGGAGTGGGTTTTTATACGAAATACGGTGACGGAGGAGTTGACATAAGCCCCATTGCCGACCTTTACAAAACGCAGGTATATACCCTGGCCCGACACCTGGGAATATCAGAAAGCATATTGGCGGCTCCTCCATCCGACGGGTTATACAATGATGAATATTCAGACGAAGACCAAATCGGCGCATCTTACCCTGAACTGGAATGGGCCATGGAATTTGAAAAAAATCCGCTTGATGAAAATTCGCTCACCGAAAGGCAAAAAAAGGTGTTGGAAATTTACCGTAAACGCCACTTTGCCAACAAGCACAAAATGGAACCTATACCGGTTTGCAAAATCCCGCAAGAATACTTAATATAATACGCTATGTTTGGAAAATTAGGCGACATGATGAAAAAGCTTCAGGAAATGAAGCAAATGAGCGAAGAAGTTAAAACCATGCTGGAAAACATGAATATTGATTATGCTTCTTCCGACGGAAATTTTAAATGCAGTATGAACGGAAACCGCATATTAAAATCCCTGCATATCCATCCTTCACTTCTTCAAATGGGGAAAGATGATTTTGAAAAAAAACTTTTAATCTATCTTAACGAGGCCTATCTGAAAGCCCAAACCGAAACCGAAGCGGAAATGAAAAAAATGGCCAAGGACATGCTTCCGGGCTTTCTCGATTAATGAAACTGCTTTCAGAAGCATATCCCTATTGGGCCTACATTCCAAAAGAAGAACATGCCTGGAACACAAGTGCGGGGCTTTACATGCTTTCTCCAACCCAAGAACCAACTTTTACAAAAGAATTCATCGTTATTCCCTACCATTTTCACTCACGCGAATCCCTGTTTGATAAACACCATTGCCGACATTTTAAAATTGAGAACTACTTAAATGAATTTGAATTGACTCCGGGATACCGGACTCCAAATCTATATGCAGAACCAAACCTTTCCTTTGAAGAATACAAAAACAAATTTGCTTTTATCAAAAGCAAATTGCAAAGGGGAGATATTTATGAAATGAATTTTTGCATGGAATTTAAGGGCCACTATGAAAGTATCGATCCGATATCGCTTTTTGCACTATGGCACCTAAAGTCACAGGCCCCCTATTCCATCTTATTCAGATTGGACAATATCCTTTTGCTCTGCTTCAGCCCCGAACTTTTTTTGGAAAGGAAACAAAACACCCTTATCACCCGGCCCATCAAAGGCACATTAAAAAAAATTCAAGCACAAACCGATCCTCATGCCATAAGGGCATTTATTTCATCTGAAAAAGAACGGACGGAAAATGCCATGGCCGTGGATGTGGCGCGGAATGATTTTTCCAGAATTGCCCTAAGAAGCAGTTTGCGGGTTTCGGAATTGTTTGCCATTAAAGAACTGAAAAACATCATTCAAATGTACAGCACGGTGGAATGCGAAATCCCGCCGGGCATCAACTGGTTTGAGATTCTTTCCGCCACCTTTCCCATGGCCAGCATGACCGGTGCCCCTAAGGTGAGTGCCATGGAAGTCATCAGGCAAACGGAAGATTTTAACCGTGGATATTACTCGGGAAGCATCGGGATTTTTCAAAGCCCCGAAAATGCCACACTGAACGTGGTTATCCGAACTTTGGAGTATGATTTACACAAATGTGAATGGAGGTTTTGTGCCGGCAGTGCCGTGACGTGGAAATCCGAAGCGGAAAAAGAATATGAAGAATGCCTCTTGAAAATGAAAAGCATTTTTGAATGAAAGTACACAGCCGGCTATTTCAAAATTCTGAAAAGTTCTGCCTGATCCTGCTTATCTACGGAAAACAACTGATAAAGGCCTGAAAGATTATTTTTCAAACTATCGCCGGACACCAGGACATAATCCCCTGCCTTAAAATTACATTCTGAAGTTATATACAAATGTTTGTTTTTTTCTTTCAAACGGTGTTTGTAAAAAAGTAAGCTGCCTTTATGCAAATGATGATATACAAACATCGTATCGGGTAAGGTGTTACTGTTTATTCTTTGAAAAATAAAATTTTCCTTTGCTTCGAGGATTTTTTCCCCGGTGGTATCACGTTGGATTGTGATTTTTCAAACATTCGGTAAAGCGGGAAGAGAAATAAAAAGCACAATATCCCGGTTTTTACAAGGCCTGAACTTATTTCCCGTAAAAAAACATCCAGGGGTACGGCAGCAAGCATAGCCAGGCAGGGATATAAGGGCATATCATACCATTCCATCTTGTGTGAAGAAATGGAGATGATCAACAAATAAAAAAAAACAAGCAGGCCAAAACCCAAAAGTATCACACGCCCTTTGTCCGAAAATTTTTCCCTGTTTTTAATTATGATCCATAGTCCCGGGAAAGGAAAAAGGAACCAAATGCTCCATCGGCCAAGGTAAAAATTTTCAATATAATACAAGAAGCCCTTATCATATGGAGTGAAATTATGATTGAGTTTTCCTATTTCTGTTTTGATAAAATTTTCACAAAAACCGCTCCAATAATATTCACGAACCGGGAAAAACATCAAACAAATGCACAAGTACGCCATAAAAGAAAACCAAAAAACCGGCCTTTTTAAAAAATATTCTTTTATTCCTGCTTTAAGTACCATTACCAAATAAGCCGGCACAAAGAAAAGCGATGAAATGGTTTTGCTGTAAAAAGCCAGTGTCATCCATAAGAAAAAGAACACAAGCATAATGTTCTTTTTGCTGAAAACATATTCAAACATAAAAAGGTGAGCCAAAAAAGTAAAACAAGTGAGCAAACTGTCGGAGTCACCTGTGCGTGAAGTGTGAAAATGAATAAATCCTTCACTGCAGAGCAGAATCAGGCAGGAAATCCATGCCATTTGTATGCCGAAATGACGGGCAGCGAAAACAAACAGTGCATAAAGAGTTACGGTAGAAAACAATGCCGAATGAAAACGCACGGATAATTCATGAAAACCAAACAAGCGGATAAAAAAACTTTGCAGCCAAACGGTCAATGGTGGCTTGTTGATATTAAACACATCCACATTACCTTCATAATACGGTATCCAATAATGGCCCGTTCTGATGAGTTCATAGGCATTTTCGGCAAACAAGGATTCGTCCCACCACCGAAGGGGAAAAGCATTGATTTTTAGAAAAATGATAACATAAGATAGGATAAACAACAAAAAAAATGGAAATACAAATTTGTATTTCCACGAAAATTATTTAACATGAAAATGCGGGCTAGTTACACCCTACCACACCGCTTACACTCACAACAGGAAAATTGAAATTCTGTTGGGTGCACTGAACTGAAGTTAAATTACAGTTAATGGAATTTGAAGTTGTGTTCACGGTAACTAATCCTGTCTTTCCGTACCAAACCACACCTGCCGGTTGATTAGGAGCATTGATAACCGTTACCTGAACATTATTGGGACCAATGGTAGGTGTTACCTGATAGGTTCCGGACGTGGGAGGGGTTAAAAAAGTAAGGGTAACTTCTGTTACTCCATTGATACCCTTAATAACAACACTGCCCGTTGAGGCACAGGAAGGGTTAACCCATCCGGATCCCCCAACCTGGAGATGGGAATTCTGAGTAGCCGGATTAGTAGGGGGTACGGTTCCTGTTTGGGTAGAATTGTTGATATTAGGATTGGCTCCGGTACCGGTAGCTTCTGATTTGTATGTGGGAGCAATGGCATTGGAATTTTCATTCTTTTTCTTGCAAAAGAAGAAAAAGGATACTAAAATCAGTAAACAGGTAAAAGCAATTTTAATTTTCATAAAGCAAATATAATATTTTTTTACATTTCATAAAAATGAATCCCGGAACAAATGAGCGAATCTACCTTAACTATGAGTAAAATCCCCTGTTTTCGCCATGAAGTTTTTTCAAAACAGGATGAGGGCGATAACGTTCTTCCCCGTAATGCGCATGCAAATCCGCTAAAATATTAACCACACGGCCAATTCCCCATTCATCGGCCCATCGAAGCAGGCCTTTAGGATAATTAACGCCTTTGGTAACAGCCAGATCAATGTCTTCCCCGGATGCAATGCCCATGTAAAGCGTGTCGGCTGCCATATTGATTAACATGGCCAGGATGCGTTCAAATATTTTTTTTCCTTTCTCCTCGTTGGTATCAGGGGGCGGCAAAGGAAGGGAATAATCATAAAATCCCCTGCCGGATTTTTTACCAAGCAAGCCGGCTTCCAAAAGGCGCTTTTGGGTGATGGAAGGAGTAAACCGGGTGTCGTAATAATGTTCTTTCCACACGGTTTCGGTAACCACATAGTTCACGTCATGCCCGATTAAATCCATCAGTTCAAAGGGGCCCATTCTGAAGCCGCCGAAAGTTTTCATGGCATAATCTATGGTGGCATAATCGGCTATTCCTTCATCGGCTATGCGCAGTGCCTCACTGTAGTAGGGGCGGGCTACACGATTAACGATAAAACCCGGAGTATCTTTTGCCTTTACGGTAACTTTACCCCACGATTGGACAAGCTGAATAGCGAATTCCGTTACCGACGTATCGGTGGAAAGCGTGGGAATAATTTCCACCAAAGGCATTAAAGGAGCAGGATTAAAAAAATGTATGCCGATAAAGCGTGATGGTTTTTTTAATGAAGAAGAAAGGGACGTGACAGAGAGCGATGAAGTATTGGTTGCCAGGATGCAATCATGCCCAACTAAAGGTTCAAGTTTTGATAAAAAATCTTTTTTAATAGTGAGGTTTTCCACTATGGCTTCCAGAATCAGCCCGCAACGGCCGAACTGCTCCATGGAAGTGGAAGTTTGAATACGGCTTAGGATTTCTTCTTTTGCCTGCACGGTGAGTTTCCCTTTTTCCACCTCTTTTTCCAACTGCGATTTGAGGCCGGAAGTGGCTTTGATCAGTAAATCTTCTTTCAGGTCATACAGTACCACCTCATGCTCGCTTTGTGCCGCCACCCTTGCTATGCCGGCTCCCATGGTGCCGCATCCCGCGATGCCGATAACAGGATTTTTCATAAGTTTATATTATTAAATGTAAATTTACATTGATTGTTTTGAAAATAATGTCATTGAAAATACGGAATGTAATTATTTTGGGCATTTTTGTTTTTTTTTACATCGATCATTTCGGACAGGTTAATAACCGTAATTTCAGATTTCAAAGTATAACATCGAAAGATGGCTTACCCGGTAAACAAATAAAAGATATTATTCAGGATAGCTTAGGATTTATTTGGATCGGGACCGATGAAGGGCTGGTGCGGTACGACGGCTACGAATTCAAATTAATACAAGACACTTTAAATCATTCTGAATTTCCCATATTTTGCATGACACTTGATCATTACGGTCGGATTTGGATCGGCAGCAGAATGAAAGGCATTGCCGTCTATAATCCTGTTTTTAATTCTTTTAAATACTTCAAACACATAAATGAAGACAGCACATCGTTACCTTTAAATGACGTAACGGCATTACATACAGATAAAAACGGTAAAATCTGGGTGGGTACACCATACGGATTGAGTGAATTTGTGGAGAAAAATCAATCCTTCAAAAATTACAAATGCAAGGGCTTAATGTTCCATATTGCTTCAGATCCTAAAGAAAATATACTTTGGTGTGTAACGCATTATAATGGGCTTTTAGAATTCAATAAAAACACAAAAAATTTTACATCCTATGCCTTTCAACATAAAAACAACAATGTTCATATGATATCCTGTGCATTTTATAATGACAATTTACTATTGGTCGGAAGCCGATACGGTTTATTATTTTTTGATAAAACAAAAAAAGCGTTCATTAAAATATATGAAGTTGAAAAAGACAATCCATGCAGTATATCCGGTAATGATATGTTTTTAAGCAAAGTAAAAGTGGATAGTAAAAAAAGAATATGGGTTGGTACTAATAATGATGGGCTTAATTTAATGGATATTGAAAATTCTTGTTTTTATAAATTTAAATTAGACGAATTAAATTCAGAATCGATAAACAGCAATCATATTCGGGTTATTTTCGAAGATCGGCAGGGGTTAATATGGATTGGAACCGGAAAAGGAATAAATATATATAATCCTTATTTAGATTACATTCAGGTATATAATAAGTATGAAGGTTCACAAGGAAAAGCAATCAGTGGTAATAATATCTCAGCGCTTTTTGAAGACAGTAAAAACAGAATATGGGTGGGCACCATAGGCTCCGGTTTGAGCGTGATTGATAAAAACGATAATGTATCTAATTATGTTCATTCAGGAAAAAAAGAAGGAGAAATTTGCAGTAATGATATAACATCCATCTCGGAAGATCTATATGGAAGAATTTGGATTATGAACAATTATGGTACACCTAAAAGTATTTTTTTTCCTGATAAGAAAATTTTTAAGAATTTATATGATTATTTCAACCTGTCAAAATTTATACCGGAATATTCTACGGAAATGGACAATGTGGTTTATTCCGATCGGAAAGGGAATATGTGGTTAGGCGGACATGACGCGCATTATTATGATGTAAAATCTAATCAATTTAAAATTTTTAGTTTACAACTTCCCGACTCCTTGAGAAAAAAAATTAAATATATAGTTGAAATTTTTGAAGACAGCAAAGGTAATATTTGGCTAGGTAGTTTTAATAAGGGAATCACCATATTTTCTCCGCAAAAACAATCATTTGAATTTATGTCACATAAAGATAATATTCCAAACAGCATCTCATCCAATAATATTACCGGGATACAGGAAGACCGAAAAGGGAGGATATGGATAAGTACTTCTTTCGGATTAAATTTATTTAATCCTTCAACAAAAAAAATATTTTATTTTAATGTAAATAACGGATTACTAACGAACAATATTAATGATATTTTATATGATGGCTATCATTACTTGTGGATTGCAACCAACAAAGGGTTGAGCCGAATGGACATAAGAAACAATACATTTTTACACCTCGATGATACAGACGGCCTGCCTTCCTCAGAAATCAATACTCTTTTATTTTCATCCGACAGATTTTTATATGCCGGTTCTACAAATGGCTTAATAAAACTAAATCCTAATGCTATTAAAACTAATTCCATAGCTCCTAAAATTGTATTGACCGATATTAAAGTTTTTAATCAATCTATAAATACTAAAATTAATATTTCATATTTGAAAAAAATTGAATTATCTTACAAAGAATCTGTTTTTACCATTGATTTTTCAGCAATTAATTTTTTTGCAACCCAAAAAAACCAATATGAATATAAACTGGAAGGATTAAATGAAAAATGGATAAAGCTAGGTCCAAAGCATTCCGTGACTTTTTCCGGATTACCTCCCGGGAAATATACTTTGTGGGTAAAGGCCTCCAACAACCATAATATTTGGTCTGAACCTGTTAATTTACTTGAATTAAATATTATCCCGCCCTGGTGGAAAACCACATGGTTTTATCTGATTTCTTTCGTCATATCAGTTTTCATAGTTACCTTTTATATCAAATATCGTGAAAGAAACCTTCAATTAAGAAAAATATATCTCGAAAATAAAGTAAAGGAGGCAACACATCAAATTATTCTTGAAAAAGAAAAATTAGAAGAAGCAAATCAAATTATTATTGAACAAAAAAAATTAGTGGATGAAAAAAACAAAAACATCCTGGATAGCATAACCTATGCCCGCAGGATACAACATGCCATATTACCAGGCGATAAAAAATGGTATTCACTCTTGCCCCAAAGTTTTTTAATTTACCTGCCTAAGGATATTGTGGCAGGTGATTTTTACTGGATTGAAGAAACTAATACACATATTTTTGTTGCCATTGCCGATTGTACGGGACATGGCGTGCCGGGGGCATTAATGTCGGTTATTTGCAGCAACGCTTTATCAAAAACCGTAAATGAATTTAAAACATTTGATACGAATAATATTTTAAATCTTTCAAGGGAATTCATCATTGAACAATTGTCTAAAAATGAACAAGATGTCAGAGACGGCATGGATATTTGTTTAATTAGAATCGATAAAGAAAACAGAAGAAAAATTCAATATTCCGGAGCAAATCTTCCTTTATATATCCTTCAAAAAAATAATGATATAAATGATAATTCATTAACCATAATTAAACCGGATAAACAACCCATCGGTAAATACGAATTTCAGCATTCATTTCAATTACATGAATTTAATTTTAACACCCCTTCCTATATTTATCTTATAACCGATGGTTTTGCGGATCAATTCGGAGGAGATTACGGCAAAAAGATGGGAAATAAAAAACTTCGTGAACTTCTTGAAAAACTATATGGAATGCCGCTTGATAAGCAAAAAAATGCTATCCTAAATACATTTATCGTATGGAAAACAGATGAAGAACAAACCGATGATATAACCGTTGCCTGTATATATATCGCCTAAATGTTTTTCTTTATTCTTTTAATTACGCTATCTTTTCCCAACAACTCCGCCACTTCAAACAATCCGGGGCCCGAAGTGTGCCCGCTGATTAAATACCGGAAGGTTTGCATATCGGGCTTTTTTCCTTCGAATTCCGTTTTCTTGAATGTCTCCTGTATGCCCGGGGCCTCCCATGAACTTAAATTTTCCAATGCATCTGCCAGCACACGGTAAACCTCCCGGTTTTCATCAAACTTCTTCTTTTTCAAAAATTCATGGTCTTTACATTCCGGCTCCTCAAAAAAATAATTCCCCAATTCAAGGCACTCTTTCACAAAATGTATTTTTTCTTTCATTAAACCGCACACCCTTGCAACATAACTTTCTTCTCCCTTCCACCCTTTTTTCTCCAGTTCAGGCATAAGCAATCGTGCAAGTTCTTCATTCGATTTTTTTCTTAAATACACCTGATTGAACCACCTGGCCTTTTCGGGATCAAATTTTGCCCCGGCTTTGTTGACTTTTGCAAAATCGAATTTTTGGGCCATTTCATCCAGGGTCATGATTTCCTGATTATCCCCGGGGTTCCAACCTATCAGGGCCAGGATATTCATAAATGCTTCGGGAAAATAACCGGCTTCCCGATATCCGATAAATTCCTCTTTTTCGCGAGGGTCCTTCCAACTGAGTGGAAAAACCGGAAACCTTGATTCCCTTTTGGAAATTTTACCGTGCCCGTCGGGATTGAGTATCAAAGGAAGATGAGCGAATTCCGGCATTAGGTTTTCCAGGCCTAATGCCTTGTAAATGAGGATGTGAGCCGGAGCCGAAGGAAGCCATTCTTCACCGCGCACCACATGGGAAATTTTCATTTCGATATCATCCGCCAAATGGGCAAGGTGATAGGTGGGCATGCCGTCGCTTTTCAGTAATACTTTGTCATCCACCTGATTGGAATTCACCACCACCCAACCGCGTATGATGTCGTGGAACTTTATTTCTTCATTGCGCGGCACTTTAAGGCGAATAACGTATGGGGTATTGTTTTGGAGTAGTTTATTTACTTCCTCAGCGCTCAGTGTTAAGCTGTTACGCATGTGTTGGCGGGTGATGTGGTTATATTGGGGCGAAGGTACACCCGCTTGTTCCATGCGCTTGCGCATTTGTTCCAGTTCCTCTTCCGTGTCAAAGGCATAATAAGCCGCACCGCACTCCACCAGCTTCATGGCATAGCGGTGATAGATGCCGGTTTCCTTCCTTTCACTTTGACGATAGGGCCCATAGGGGCCATCGCCGAAGCCAACGCCTTCGTTGGGCGGTATGCCGCACCATTTCAAGGCATCTATGATATATTGTTCGGCTCCTTCCACAAAGCGGCTGCGATCGGTATCTTCAATACGGAGGATGAAATCCCCTCCGTGTTTTTTGGCAAATAAATAATTAAATAAAGCCGTACGCACGCCGCCCATATGCAGGCCTCCCGTGGGGCTTGGCGCAAAGCGCACACGCACGCGCGAAAAATTTCCCATACTGTTTTTACCGTATTATATAAACTACTTTAAACTGCCGATCATGTCTTCGGGGCGTACCCACTGGTCGAATTGCTCATTGGTTAATAATCCCAATTCCAAAGCTGCCTCGCGTAGCGTTTTATTTTCTTTGTGGGCTTTTTTGGCAATTTTGGCAGCATTATCGTAACCGATATGGGGGTTCAAAGCCGTTACAAGCATCAAGCTGTTCTCCAGGTGTTTTTTTATCACCGGCAGGTTTGGTTCGATTCCAACGGCACATTTTTCATTAAAACTCACACAAGCATCTCCTATCAGTTGGGCACTTTGGAGCACGTTATAGGCAATCAGCGGCTTAAAAACATTAAGTTCAAAATGCCCGTTGGAACCGCCCACAGCCACGGCCATATCATTGCCTATCACCTGTGCACACACCATGGTCAGGGCTTCGGGCTGAGTGGGGTTCACTTTGCCCGGCATGATGGAGGAACCGGGTTCATTGTCTGGAATCAGGATTTCGCCTATGCCGCAGCGCGGGCCCGAGGACAACATACGAATATCGTTGGCAATCTTCATCAGAGCCACTGCCGACCGCTTTAATGCACCGCTTAGTTCTACCATGGCATCGTGTGCCGCCAAGGCTTCGAATTTATTGGGAGCTGTTATGAAAGGATATCCCGTGAGTTCAGCAATTTTCCTGGCAACCAAAACATCATATCCTTTTGGTGTATTTAGGCCCGTACCCACCGCAGTTCCGCCCAATGCCAGTTCACGAACTGCTTCCAAGGCATTTTTCAATGCACGAATACTCATTCTGATCTGTTGCACATATCCGCTGAACTCTTGTCCGAGGGAAAGCGGAGTGGCATCCATGAAATGCGTGCGTCCGGTTTTGATAATGTCTTTGAAGGCCTCCGACTTTTCATGCAACGTTTTCATCAGCTTTTCCATACCGGGTATAGTAACTTCAACCACTTTCTTATAGGCGGCTATATGCATGGCCGTGGGAAAAGTATCGTTCGATGATTGGGATTTATTCACATCATCGTTAGGATGTAAAATTTTTTTCTCGTCGGTAAGTTTTCCACCGGAAAGAACATGGGCTCTGTAGGCAATCACTTCGTTCACGTTCATGTTCGATTGTGTGCCGGAACCAGTCTGCCAAATGACCAACGGGAACTGATCATCCAATTTACCTTCCAGAATTTCATCGCACACGCGGGCAATCAAATCTTTTTTTTCCGTTGACAGCACGCCTAATTCATGATTAGCAAGGGCAGCAGCTTTTTTGAGGTAAGCAAAGGCATAAATAATATCTTTGGGCATGCTGCCTTCGGGGCCGATGCGGAAATTATTCCGTGAACGCTCGGTTTGAGCACCCCAATATACAAGGGCAGGAACTTTTACCTCCCCCATGGTATCACGTTCTATCCGATATTCCATAAATAAATTTTGAGGTAACAAAAATAAGGATTTGATGGGATTATTATCCTGAAGGTGTTATGTCACTGCCATATTCATATGGATGCCTTAATTATAAAATTCAGGAAAGATAAAATCCTTAGATTTTAAACTTTGATAAAACTGCTTAAACATTGATAAGTTAAAAAAGCCATCAACCAGGCAAACGAAGTATAGGCCATGAATTGCAAGATCAGGGGCTTCCATTTTCTGCCGCTTTCCACATAGGTTATGCTTAAAGTGCTGATGCACTGTAAGGCAAAAATGTAGAAAACAAGAAGGGAAAGTATATTGGCAGGTTGGAAAATTTTCTTTCCATCTTGATCTGTTGCATTTAAAAGTTTTTCTCTTAAGCTGTATTCGTTTCCTTCATACATTACGGCAAGGGTTCCCACAAACACCTCCCTTGCCGACAAAGAGGCCAAAATGGCGACAGAAGTTTTCTCGTCAAAGCCCAAGGGTTTGAAAAAAGGGTGTACAGCTGATCCTGCTTTGTACAGCCAGGAGTCGCTGAATTTAAAATCTTTCTTTGAATCGCCGGATAAAAATTTCCTTTCCGGGCCGAAAGCGCCCAGATACCATAAAATCAAAGAAACAAAAAAAATAATCATACCCGCCTGGCGGACAAATTCCATGGCCTTAACGAGAGATTGATTTGCCACATGCTTTATCGTGGGCATCCTGAGCGGAGGCATTTCAATTACTGATATTTCAACGGAGGCGGAACGGAAATAGCTTAAATGTCGGAAAAGGATAGAAACAAGAATCAAAAGTGTCGGGCCTGAAGCATAAATAGCCATGAAAATCAGGGGGCGAAATGCAGTCCATTCAGGCATAACAGAAATTAATAAATAGACACAAATCAAATAAACCGGTATGCGGGCAGAGCACGATATTAAGGGAATAAGCCAAATCAACCTTTTTTTAACGGAATGATTTTTCAACGAGCGTAAAGAAAGTATAGAAGGTATGGCGCAAGCCGATGCACCCATTAGGGCCATCATGCTTTGTCCCGAAAGCCCGATTTTACGCAAGGGCTTATCAAATAAAAAAGAAAAACGGGTGAGCATGCCGGAACTTTCCATAAAAATAATCACCGTATACATTAGAAAAATTTGCGGAACAAAAACCAAAACTCCCGTGATGCCCGGAATAATACCGTCGTTCAAAACCTCTACCAATAATGGAAATCCCTCTAAATAGGCAATTATTGCACTCAGGGCCTTCATCTTTTCTTCAATACAGTTCATGGGATATTCCGAAAGATAAAATACCAGCACAAAGAGCAACAACAATGCCAGTAAAAACATAAAGCTCCCCATAACAGGATGTAAGAGCCATGCATTGAATTTTGAAGCAAAGGAAGAGGGTGTAATTTTTAAAGGAAATTTTTCTGACAAATATTTCACTTGCTTTGAGCGTTGGGTTGCATCGGATTGTTTCAGCTTTATATCATGATCTGATGCGCTTTGAAATGCCAGCTTAATAAGAAAATCACGGTAATCCTTAGCAGAAGGAAATATTTTTACATCCCTGAAATGCAAATTTGGTTGGGCATTGCTGATCGAAAGTATGCCGCTCAATGGGCTTACATCGGGTTGGGCCCCTCCGGCCTGAATCCAACAAACCGGTAAACCAAGGAATTCCTTTGGCAAATCTTCTTTGCTAACGGTATCGGGAAGTTCATCTTTCATATTATAAACAATGGCCGGACGAATTCCCATATCGAGAAGCTGGGTAAGAAGGAAAAAGTTTTTAAACGGGCGGGTGGCTTCCCCCACCAACCAAACAATATCTTTATTGGGGCGGTAATCTTCCGTCAGAAATTTTAAAACCACTTTCTCATCTTCGGAATTGGAATAAAGCCCATATAATCCCGGTAAATCAATAATTTCCAATGTGCGTTTAAAAATATTTTTTTTTTCTACACCTTTGGCAACCTCCACCGTAACCCCGGCAAAATTTGCGGTTTTCTGATTGAGGCCGGTGAGGTAATTGAATAGGGTGGTTTTTCCGGTATTGGGAATACCGGTTAAAATTATCCGTTGAGGAAAGGAGTCATGGGTTAGAGACATTTTCAGTATCAATCAGGATGAAAGCGGCATCCTCGTCGGAAATGGTGAAATCCAATTTGTTTTTCACTTCCACAAGGAATGAAGAAGCCCATGGAGCGATGTTTTTCACCTCAATATGATCACCGGGGAAGATTCCCATTTCATTCAGCTTAAGCATCAGTTCCGGCATAGGGCTGTCCAAAAATACGGCTTTATCCCCTATGTTTAAATCCTTTAAAGTGGCCATTAGGCGTAAAGGTATTTCAATGCGGCAGTATTGAAAATACCTTAAGCAGGGTATTTTATCAATTAATCCCTATTCTCGATTATCAGGATGCCGTATTGCAATTCCTTGCTTTGTCCGGGTTCAAGGCACATTAAATCTTCTTTATCGGACAATTCCGGCGGAGCATCCGTAAAATCGGCATGGCCCCACCAGGGTTCGATACATACGAACTTTGTGCATCCTTTGGGCGCCCATACACCCCAGTAAGGAATATGATAACCGTAAACTTTTATATCATAAGATTTTTGCCTTAAGGTAATGGCGGAGATGTTGTTTCGTATAAACACCAGGGCATCCCGGTCAAAGGTGTTGCTTTGAATGGGTATAATTTTTGGGGCAATTGTCGGAGCTTTCAGAAGGCAGCCATCCACCAAAGGGTACATTTTCAATTCCTCTTCGGGGCACTCGGCGGTCACTACGGCATCCGGGTCTAATATATTAAATGCAGGATGTGCCCCTGCACCAAACAACATTTTTTGACATCCTGTGTTCGTTATAATTAAGGCATGATTCAATTCAGAACCATTGAGTTCATATTTGCTGATAAGGCGAAAATCAAACGGATAAAATTCTTTCGTTTGCGCAGATGAACAGATTTCGAACTCTATGACATTATTTTGAATGTTTTTCAACTTCCAATCCATATCCCTGATGAAGCCATGTCGAGGCATGTTAAATTCCCTCTTACGATGGGTGTATTTCTGTCCTTTGAGTTGACCCACAAAAGGAAAAAGTATAGGCGCATGGCGGGGCCAGATGCTTTTATCGGCCTGCCAGATGATTTCTCTTTCTTTGAATTTCCATGAAATTAATTCGGCTCCTTTTTCAGAAAACGTCAATACATTGTTTTCATTATAAATTTGAAGCATGGTTTAGATTATAGAAACATAATCCCCTGTATAGCCGATGCCTTTCGGTAAATTTCCATGATTTCATGAATGTTATCTGCGGGCATCTTAACGGTAATGGACAAATAATGATCGCGCGAACTGTTCCGAAGCTGAATAAAGGACTTATCGTTGAATAAATTTTCAATTTGAGCTAATTTTTTCAAATCGGTTTCGATAATGAATTTGAACATATATACCGTGGGAAAAGTGAGAAATCTTTCCAACTTCGTTTGCAATTCATCCAATTCTTTTTCGTTCATCAACTTGGAATAAAATAGAAAAAATACATCAAATAAAATCCGAAAGCCATAAGCGCTACACCCGTAAATGTATTAAAAAACCGCAACACTTGGCCGGAAATGAATTTTTTTAACTTTGAAGCCAAATGGATTTTCAATAATTCTATTGAAAAAGTAAAGAATAAAATAACAGAAAAATAAAGAAGTGTTTTTGCAAAACTGAATTGTAAAACATTTCCAGCGACGGTAATATTCCCCAGCCACATTATCCAAACCGAGGGGTTCAGGAAATTTAAAAAGAAGCCTTTCGATAACAGAACGGGCCAGGAAAATGATTTAAAGCGTATGTTGGAACTTTCGGGGCCTTTCCGGTCCTGAGGCTTTAAAAAAAATCCTCCTATCAAAACAATAAGGGAACCCGCAAGAATGCCCATGAATTTTTTGTATTTAAAATTATCGAGCCATTGCTGAAAACCAAAGTGAATGATAAGGATTCCCATGAAGCAAACCATGAGATCGCTCAGAACTATCCCTCCGGCAAAGAAGCGCGCTTTGGATTTAGGCAACGTAAGCGATACGTTCAACATGGCAAAAAAAGCCGGCCCCATGGAAAAAGTGAGAAAAAGAATTAATAAAATGCTCTGATATATTAAAGCAAAAAGCACGTTAAACCAAATTGTTCTTTTTCAGGAACGATAACCAATCATTCAGGTTCTTTCCTTTCATTACCCTGGGAAACTTGCTTTGCCCACCCAGTTTGTTTTTGGATGCAAGAAAGTCAATGAATGCCTGGTCTTTAAGCACGGTGGCATATACTTTTTTAAGGCCATGTTGCCTTTCTACCCTATAATCATCGTTCAGCACTTTAAGGCGTTCATCGATATATGTTATCAATGCATTTGCATCAACAGGTTTATCGGTACCGATGAACCAGTGATGGGCAAAAAGATTCTCGTAATGCTCACCTACAACGCAATATTCGTTGATTACTATGTCAAAATGCCCTGAAGCATCTGCCACGGCACGGTTCATATTATCCACCGAAAGGTGCTCCCCGCATAAACTTAGAAAATGCTTAGTTCGTCCGGTGATGATGATTTCGTTATATTTCTTTGAAGTGAGTTTGACGGTATCGCCGATCAGGTAGCGCCATGCCCCCGAACAAGTGGAAAGCAACAAGGCATATTCCTTATTCTCCTGAATGTCGTTGATGGAAAAAGCAACGGCATCAGGGCGGATATTGCCTTCTTCATCAAAATATTGTTCGGTAAAAGGCACAAATTCAAGGAAAATACCGTTATCGGTGAACAATTTCATGGCTTGCAGTTCATTAGGCCTTGCCTGATAGGCTATAAAGCCCTCCGAGGCCATATAAGTGTCAAGGTAAATCAAAGGGAAAGCAGTCAGCCGATTTAAGCTTTTTTTGTAAGGTTCAATGCTAACCCCGCCGTGCACCATAATCCGAAGGTCGGGCCAGATGTCGTGAATGGTTTTAAGGCGGTAGTGTTGAATTATGCGTTCCATCAGGATTTGTATCCACGCAGGCACTCCGCAAATCACGCCGATATCCCAGTTTTTGGCGCTTTGTGTGAGCATTTCCAGTTTGGTTTCCCAGTCCTTTTGCCCTTTGATGATGGGGCCGGGTTGGGAGTAATTTTGAAACCAAAACGGAATATTTCCTGTGGTGATACCACTCAGGTCGCCACTATAATAAATGCCATTATATTCCAGGTTGGTACTGCCACCAATCATCAGTACACCCTTTCGGAAAAATTCTGCAGGAAGGTCATAGGAACCGATGGCAAAAAATTGCTTCACCGAACCTCGGGTGATGGATTTCAGCATTTCCTTCGAAACAGGAATATGCTTTGATGAAGCCTCGGATGTTCCTGAACTTAATGCAAAATATTTTATTTTTCCGGGCCAGCAAACATCCTTTTCCCCTTTCAGCGTTTTGTGCCACCATTCCGAAAAAATAGAATTGTAATCATGAATCGGCACTCTGGCCTGGAACTCAACCACCGGATCGGGGGAATTTAGGATTTCCGTAAATCCATAATATTGACCGAATTGGGTAAATTCAGCTTTTTTGAGCAGTTTTTTTAAAGTTTTAACCTGGCTTTTGTAGGGATTTTTCCAACTTGGTATTTTACCGCGAATTTCAACGGCACTTTTAATTATGCTTCCCAGCAAGGTGGTCATGTTCAAAAGTATGAAAAGGCGTGTTTATATTTAATTTTCTTTAGAACTGCCGTAATTAAGTTAATAACCTGCTCCATGTCTTTTTTATGTACCATTTCAACGGTAGTGTGCATATAGCGTAGCGGAAGTGAGATGAGCGCTGAAGGAATACCTTCATTTGCGTATGCAAACGCATCGGTATCGGTTCCGGTGCTGCGCGACTCGGCTATTCGCTGGAATTTGATCTTGTTTTTTTCGGCTGTTTCAATGATCAGTTCCAGTAGTTTATTGTGAACCGCAGGGGCATAACTCAAAGCCGGCCCTTTTCCGCAGGCAATGTCGCCATGTTGAATTTTGTTCATCATGGGAGTAGTGGTGTCGTGGGTAACGTCGGTGATGATGGCCACATCGGGCTTTAATTTTCTGGCAATCATCTCGGCTCCACGCAACCCCACTTCTTCCTGAACAGAATTAACGATAAAAAGCGTAAAGGGCAAGCGGACTTTTTCTTCCTTCAACTTGCGTGCCACCTGAGCTATCATAAAGCCGCCAATCCGGTTATCCAATGCACGTCCGCAAAGAAAATCCTTCCCCAATTCCATGAGCATATCATCGAAGGTTACCATGCATCCGACATGTATGCCCATCTTTTCAGCTTCCTTTTCGGAAGTACATCCGCAATCCAAAAAAATATTTTTCAGGGTGGGGGGCTCTTCTTTTCCCGGTTCTCTGACATGAATCGCCGGCCAACCAAATACAGCAGGCACGGGACCTTTCTTAGTATGAATCAATACTCTTTTTGATGGAGCAATCTGGTGATCGCTTCCACCGTTACGACGAACATATATAAAACCCTCTTTGGTGATGTGATGTACAATCCAGGAAATTTCATCGGAATGGGCTTCAATTACCACCTTATAATCCCTGCCCGGATTTACCACTCCCACGCAGGTTCCGTAGGCATCCGTAATAAAATCGTCCACGTAAGGCTTAAGATAATCCATCCAAATTTTCTGTCCCGAATACTCGTGCCCTGTGGGTGAAAAATTGTTCAGATAATGAAACAAAAATGCTTTGCTTTTTTTATCATTCATGGTTTTTGGAGTACGATGTTAATAAAAAGATGGGAATTTTGCGGGATTGTATTCATGCATCACCGCATAAATTTTCTCTATGATTTCTTCTTTATTAGGCTTGCTGAAGTAATCGCCGTCGCTGCCGTAGGCAGGCCGGTGTTCTTTGGATGTGATGGTAACGGGGGCAGCATCCAGATAATTAAATGCTTTTTGTTCTTCCAGAATTTTTTGCAAAATGAAAGCAGAGGCACCGCCCGGTACATCTTCATCAATCACGGCCAATTTATTGGTTTTTTGAACAGAACGACTAATCATGTGGTGAAGATCAAAAGGAAGTAAAGTCTGGACATCCACCACTTCACAACTAACACCCAAAAACTCTAATTCGGCCGCAGCTTCCATCACAATTCTGAGGGTGCTGCCGTAAGACACTAAGGTGATATCACTGCCTTCCTTAAGCACTTCCGGTATACCCAACGGAAATTTGAATTCACCGGGATTAGCTGGGAGCCTTTCTTTTAAGCGATAACCATTCAGGGGTTCCACTATCAGAGCGGGATCGTCGGATTCCAAGAGGGTATTATAAAAACCTGCAGCCACCGTCATATTTCGCGGGACACATATGTGAATTCCTCTGCAAGCATGTACGATCATTCCCATGGGAGAACCACTATGCCAAACTCCTTCAAGACGATGCCCTCGTGTTCGGACAATAACGGGAGCTTTTTGTCTTCCTTTGGTACGCCAGGCAACGGTGGCCAGATCGTCGCTCATAATTTGAAGGGCGTAGAGCAGGTAATCCAGATACTGGATTTCGGCAATAGGCCTTAACCCGCGCATGGCAAGGCCAATGGCTTGCCCCATGATGGTAGCTTCGCGTATGCCGGTATCGAAAACACGAATTTCGCCGTATTTGGCCTGAAGCCCTTCCAGGCCCTGGTTCACATCGCCTAAACGCCCGCTGTCCTCCCCAAAAATAACAACCTCTGGGTACTTGCCTAAAATGGCGTCAAAGTTAGCTTTTAACACCTCCCGACCGTCCACCAGTTTATCTTCATATCGAATTTCGGCAGCAGGTATTTTCAAGGCACTTTTCGGGGTATCGGAATACAACCAACTGGAATATTTTTCTTTTTGAATTTCCAGTTGATGATTTTTCCAGTTCAACAAGGCTTCGCGGGCCGGATCATCCGATCCAAGGGATTTTCTCAGGACCGTACCGACAAACTGGTGTATGTCTTTACGGATGGGTTCCTTAAGGGATGCCAGTTCATTTATTTCCTGGCGGAATAAATTTTTAATCCCCTCGGAAAAGTGACCTACCAATTCCAACACCTCACGACGTTCTTCCAAAATTTCGCCCAAATAAGCATTCCAGGCATTCTGCTTGGCTAACCTGACACTTTCTTTGGCCTGTTCTTCAATTTGGTTCAGTTCTTCTTCTTTGGCAAGGGCATTGGCGATCATCCATTCTCTGAATTTTTTTATACCGTCGAATTCTTTTTCCCATTCCAGGCGTTCTTTGGATTTATACCGCTCATGAGAACCGCTGGTGCTATGACCTTGGGGCTGGGTTACTTCATCCACATGGATAAGCACCGGCACATGCTCTTTCCTGCAAATCTCAGCGGCTTTTTCGTATGTTTCGCACAAATGGGGATAATCCCAACCTTTAGTGTAAAAAATTTCAAACCCCTTTTTATTTTGGGTTCTTCGGAAGCCTTCCAACAACTCGCTGATACTTTCTTTGGTGGTTTGGTATTTTTTAGGAACAGAAATGCCATGGCCATCATCCCACACGCTTACCAACATAGGGACCTGAAGTACTCCGGCAGCATTCAGCGTTTCCCAAAACAATCCTTCGGAAGTACTCGCATCTCCAATGGTCCCGAAAGCCACTTCATTACCCTTGTTACTTAATCTGTCGAAGGGGGGGGCCTGCAAATCTGGATTATTCCTGAAGAAATAGGAAGCCTGTGCCAAACCTAAAAGGCGTGGCATTTGGGAACCGGTGGGGGAAATATCGGAGGAAGAATTTTTAAGGTTTTTCAATTCAAGAAAAGAACCGTTTTCATCCAAAAAATGGGTAGCATAGTGCCCCCCCATCTGTCGACCGGCACTGGTGGGGTCATAGTTCAGATCGGTGTGAGCATAAAGGCCTGCAAACCATTGTTCCAAAGTCAGGGCCCCAATGGCAAACATAAAAGTCTGGTCGCGGTAATAACCGCTGCGAAAATCACCTTTCTGAAACACCTTAGCCATAGCAATTTGGGCAAGTTCCTTGCCGTCGCCAAATATGCCAAACTTGGCTTTTCCTGTTAATACTTCCCTGCGCCCCATCAAACTTGCCTGTCGGCTTTCATTGATGATGCGATAATCTTCCAAAAGAATTTTTCTGAATTCCTCCAAGCCGATTTTTTTATCACTGATGGCAGACATAATTCAATCTGATCGATATACAACTAACAAACTTACGTTTTTTTATGTAAAATATAAAATATCAAAATAAAATAACTCTAAGCCAACATAATCTGAAAATTGCAAAATTCCGGTTGCAAACACATCTAATGTAATGTACATAATACAAACAAACTAACAAAAACTACAGTTCTTTTTTATAAAAGGAAAAAAATAAGTTTAAAATAAAATCCCAAAGGCACATGTTTAAATTAAATTTGAAGATTATGAAAAAATCCTCAGTAATTTTTTTTGTATTATTAATTTCTTTTTCCCATGTTATTGCCCAAAAAACCGGAAAAAATTCTAAAAAAAATTATCCTCCAACAATCACGATTCTCCTTACGGACATTGAAAAACTTTTTTCAACAAAAGTAAATGATGTCGTTAAATCGGGGAATATTTTCCTTAATCAATCAAAGGTTCTCATCAATCAAAAAGTGGTAGAAAACCGACAATTAAAATTAAAACTTAAACATATCAAGGAAGGCTACCTTATTCTCCAAAAAAACAACGATGCTCCTCCGATTATTTTTATTATTTCGGATTTGGAAAATATTTATTATTCTAATAACCTGAACGGGAATTTTTCCGTAACAGATAAAGAAATAACCATGCACCGGTGTTCTAAAGATGATATCGTATCTGAATAAATAAAAAAATTAGACATGAAAATAATAAGAAATATTCTGCTTCTTATGGTGCTAAAAGCATCACTTACAGGACAAGTTCCACTATTAAATAGCAACCCATCGGTTACGAATCGTGTCCTGTACCTGGATTTTGACGGCCAGGTGGTGACCGGAACCATGTGGAATACTTCCTACAATACCCCTACCATCAATGCTGCCCCCTCCACTTTAAGTCCAGCTAACATGATATTGGTTTGGAAAAGGGTAGCCGAGGATTATCGGCCTTTTGATGTTAATGTTACTACCGATGTGGCTAAATTTAATGCCGCACCTGCCAACCGCAGGATGCGTATCATTATAACCCCCACGAGTTCGTGGTATCCTAATTCTGCAGGAGGTGTGGCCTACCTGAATTCGTTTTCATGGGGCGGTAACCCGGATACTCCATGTTGGGTATTTGAAAATGCCCTTGGCTACAGCACAAAAAACATTGCCGAAGCGGCATCACATGAAGCAGGTCACACCCTCAGCTTACGACATCAAAGTGTTTGGAATACTTCTTGCGTGAAAACTGCCGAATATAACCCCGGGGTGGGTTCCGGGGTTACATCATGGGCGCCTATCATGGGCGTGGGATATTCTAAAAATGTAACCATTTGGCACAATGGGCCTAATTCGCTGAGTTGTACTACCCTGCAATACGATCATGGAAGTGCGGGCATTACCGGGGCCAACTTTCTTTCTTACAGGGCCGATGATGTTGGCAATACCTATGCTACATCCAAACTTCTCTTGCTTAATACCTCACTCGTTCAGGACTCAGGAATTATTTCCACCGAAACCGATGTGGATGTTTTCCGGTTTGATTTGTGTAATAACCGCTACGTTACCATTGATGTAAAGCCCTGGGCACTGGACACCACCAACTATAGCGGCGCTAACCTCGATGTGCGGCTTACTTTGGTAAATGCCATTACATCAGCCACCCTGGGTGTAGATACCCCGCAAACCAAACTTAATGCACGCATTGGAATGAACCTTGGCCCGGGTTCCTATTATTTTGTAATCGACGGAGGCGGATCTCCGAATTATTCGGATTACGGAAGTTTGGGAATGTATTACATCAAAATTACTTCCAACAATATCCCTTCCATTATTTCCAACTTCACCGTTAATTCCTCTTATTGTTCAGGCCAGGCGGTGACTTTCTATGATGCTTCCACCGGTTCACCCACGGCATGGTCGTGGACGTTAACTGGTGCAACCCCTTCCCTTTCAACTTTACAAAATCCAACCGTTACGTTTAATTCCACCGGTATATTTTCTATCACCCTGAGTGCTACTAATTCCACTGCTTCCACATGTCCTGTCACCAAGACCATTCAGGTGTTCAATTCCCCCACTGTACAAGTTCAGGCCAATCCTTCAGTGATTTGTGCCGGACAAACTGCCACACTCACTGCAAATGGTGCCTCTTCCTATATTTGGAATACCGGTTCCACCCTTCAGGCCATTGTAGTATCGCCCCCGGTCAATACTGCTTACACAGTAAGCGGATCTAACGGAAACTGCCAAAATACAAAAACCGTTTCTTTAATCGTTAACCCTTCACCTCAACTGAGTATTACCCCCCAAAGCCCAAGCGTTTGTGCCGGATCCAGCTTGCAACTAACTGCTTCAGGTGCCACATCTTATTCCTGGAGCACCGGTGCAACGCAGGCATCCATTGTCGTGATGCCATTTCAAACGGCCACCTATTCCGTATTGGGCCAAACCGGTAATTGCCAGGGGACCAAAACCATCAGTGTTTATGTGGACTCCCTCCCTCAAATCACTATCTCCCCTCTACGCCGAGCATTTGTTCAGGTTCCGGAATTACCTTAACAGCTTTTGGCGCCAATTCCTTTACATGGAACACGGGATCTTTCGGATCTTCCATTTCTGTCAGCCCCACCATTTCCACGATTTACACCGTAAGCGGAACTAACTCTTCCGGGTGTAGCTCTTCTTCCTCCGTTCAGGTACTGGTTTATTCTTGCCAGGGATTATGGGAAAATACAGAAAACGTCCCAACGGTTAAGATTTTCCCCAATCCCGGTTCGGGATCTTTCGAAATCCGTTTTCCTTTCCCCGGAAACTATGAATTAAGCGTTTTTAATGCATGCGGTAAGCTTATAGGGCATTATCAAACTTCTCAATCTTTTTATAATCTGGATATTACGAAAGAACCCAATGGTATGTATTTCTTGAAAATAAACGGAGATGCTTTTAATTCCATGCTGCTTAAAATAATCAAAAATTAATTTTATACATAATGCGAATTAGTTTGCATTTTAGAGTATTTTATCCATAACCTTAAAGGCAAACCGAATTTTTTTTGGCATTAATTTTTCAAAAATTAAGTCAATTTTATGAATTTTAAACACTGATAAAGCATATTCAAAAAAATAATCTTTGAGTAGGCTACGGATAATTTTATGCATTATGTGCACATTTTTTGAACGGGCAGTATAATAAAAACATCAAGTAATTTTAAGATAATATTTGTGTTAATAACTTGTTAATATCTTTTTGTTAAAAAACTTGTGTGTGTGTGTGTGTGTGTGTGTAAGTTCGCTATTGGATTGGCCAACCGGTGCAGACACAGCACCTAAAAAAAGCCGCTAAATACCTTGCGTAAAAGGGAAAAATTATTAAAAATAATTTTATGAAAAACAAACTTAAAATTACTCTGCTGCTGTTAATGGCATCAACTTTTTCCATTTTTGCTGATAATCCATCTGGCAAGAAAAAAAACTTCTGTGAAAATGAAATAGTTGAAAGTGAATTCAAAGTAAATAATAAAGAAATGGCACCTAGAGTAATCCATACTTTTCGGGGCAGAGCCTGGGATTTAGGAGTAAGTAATGGTGTCTGGACTATCTGGTGTCAACCTGCACACTTAGTATGTGTTCAAATTGTTGAACATGACGATGAAAGTTTATGGGCTTATATTTATTTGAACGTTACTCCAACTACATCCCCAATAAGTGATTATTCATCCAATGGTGAATTTGTTTATCTTAATGTAGAATAATAATTAAATATAAACTTAAAAGGAATGCCTTAGGAGCATTCCTTTTTTTTATGAACAATATAATTTGTTTACTACTGACTTTTTTATTATTTAAATGCCTTGGACAGGCTAGTGATTCCATTTTAGTTTATTATAATGAGAAAGATTGTATAAATTGTAATGCTTCATTAACATTATTGAACAACTTTAATTCAACAAAATATTTCATAAAGATCTATATGAAGGAAGATATTATCTCATTTAAAGATGAGATACTACCATTAAACAAAGAATTAAGATCAAAAATTAAATTTGAAACCGTCCCTGAGGATTATTTTTATTGTAAACTTAAAAAATGTCACACAAAAATATATCCTTCTTATGTAATTACAAAAATAAATAACAAAAAAGATTCTTTTTTATTAAAAGATATTTCAAAACAAAAAAATATTCAATTAGAAAAATCTAACATGAAAGAAAATATGATTCTTGAATACAAGAATGACAATTTTTCTGATGATTATGCTAATGCTATTGGTAATTTACAAGATGAAATTGTTAAAAATTATTTTAACGATTCTATTCAAATTTCTGGCATAAATTTTGCATTTTATTATAATAACTATTTTTCAATTAATGATGCAACATTAAATAAATCTTTATTGTTCAAAATAAACGCAGAAAATAAATTAGAAAAAATTTATTGGACTAATTTTAATTACTTTTCCGATAATTTATTTAGAAGATGTAATTGTTTTGATACTATACAAGATGATGAAGCTAATAAATATTCGAATTATAGAAAATCATATTTGGATAAAATACAAATATATAACACATATATTAATGACTCGGCATATTTTGTTATGTTGAAGTATCCTTATAAAACAATAATTAGTAGAAACGATACAATTCAAATTATGCATGAGTCGAAGTGTTATATTTATTCTAAAAATTTTAAAAATAAAACAAATCGATTTTATTGTCTTTTAGAAGATGGAATAGTCATACCTATTCAAGGTAAATTTATTCAGGATTTTTTATTCCCTTTTCATATTAATGAAAACGGGTTAACCACCAAGGTTTACAATGAAGAAAATCCGTTTGATAATCGTTTTATGGCTTACTATAAATTCGAGGAATGTCATAATTTAAGGTTCGACAAATTAATTGAAATAAATCATAGTTCAATTAATAATATTGATAAATCAAAAAATTATTTAAAGAACAATTCACAATTTTATTTTTATTTGAACCATTTTATTTTTTGGGACTACATTAACAATAAAGTATACAATATTCCACATAAAAAAATTAAATTAAAAAATGATAACAATATATTTATTGACGATTGTTATTTACATGGAGTTTTTTTATATGTAATCTTTAAACAGGGTGATATAAGATTTTTAATAAAATATGATATTGTGAAAAACAAAGTTTTATTTAAAAAAACATTTAAATTTGACGAAATTAACAATAAAAATAATTTTATATTATTTAAAGGAAAATATGAAGAATTGCTTCTCCTTAACAAAAAATACTTTTCCGTTATTAAAACTGAAGAAGCATTGCATTAATTCAATTTGTATTCTTTACATTAAAAAACCATTCCTATACCTTTTATTATTACTTAATAATTTTTATTCTCAGAATATAAATGGAAAAATCACCGACGAAGACAACCAACCCCTTAATTTGTGCCTGGTATTTACCAAATCCAAATACACTTTTACCAATGAAAACGGAGAGTTTAAGCTGAACATTAATGCAGAGGATAAATATCTGTACTTTTACAAATCCGGTTACCTTAAAGATTCCCTGCCGCTTCCTTCATCCGTCAATTACGTTTTTCACCGACTTAAAAAAAATATCATCACCCTTGATGAAGTGAATATCCTAAGCTACAATTATCCTTTCGTTTTAAGGGTTCTGAGACAAATCAAAGGCATCCTTGAATCTAAATATAAACCCCAAAGCCGGCGTGCTTATTTCAGATCCTACACTTTTTTTATACAAAATACCGATACTTTGCCGGCAGAATATTTCGATGCTTATTACACATGTAAAATCTCTGCCGGCGGCATTGAAAATCCTGAATTAACAAGCGGTTATTTCTTGCTTCCCAATCATCGCCTATTCATCAACAATGCCGGAATACATTACCTTAAAAAATTCCGACTCATTGAAAGAAACCATCGCTTTCCCATTCATCCTTTGCAATCGGATTACCTTGACGATGTCAAGGATGAATTTAATCTGCAAATCATGAACGCCTATACCGAAAACAAGGACACGGTTTTTCAAATTAATTTCAGCCCTCGATCGGCGAAAAAGGATACCATAAATTTTTTCAAAGGTCAAATCCTTTATTCCCATAACCGGCATGAAATCCTTAACCTGAAGATGCACAACTGCGGTTTCCGCAGGCATGGCCTTTTAAGCTTAAGTAACCGAAACGATACGGTAACAGTGAAAAATCTGGATTTGGATGTTTATTTTAAAAACAACATCCCCGAGATTATTATTCTTAGGTTGGTTATGGCCATACATTCCGACATGAAATATGAATTGTATGAAACGAACATGAAGTTTTTCACATTGGATGAAGAAAAAGATGGAACCCTTACTTATTTCCCTGATTATTACAAAAGCATATTTGATTACGATAAAGTGTTTATTTTGCCTGCGCTTACAGACAGCAGCGGAACTTATCAACCCTTGAAAGCCGGCAACACTGAACTTTCGGTGGCGGAAAAAATCAGGAAGGGTTTTTATTTTGACAGCCGGGAAAAAAGCGCTTTTCTCGGTATTGTAAAGGCAAGGTTCATTCCGATTTATGACTCAATTTCATTTACCGGCATTGAAATTCCCGAAAAATTTCAAATCAATCCTTATGAAGTCATGCATGAAGAATTTGAAATCAAAACCAAAAGAAAAAAACAAAAAGACAGCGCCTATATTTTCGGCTTTCCCGTTATTCAATATAACAAAGGGAAATTACGTGTCGTTCCTGTTTTGGATCTGTGGGCATCCTACTGCTTAAAAAAATCCCCGGGCCCCTTGTTAAGTGATTTTATGGTGAAAATAAAAAAATATTCCCATAAGCTGGAACAAAAGTATGCCCAGGTTTTAAGCGCTGATGAGGCATATTCAAAAAAGAAAATATTTGCCTCTGCCACGGATGATTTTATGCATTATGTGCATTTTTTGAATGGGATGTATAATAAATTAATAAATTCAACGAGTAATAAATGAAATTATATTTGTTTACATATCTTCTGATATGCTTAACTATCAATTGTTTCAGTCAACCCCTTCGTTTTTCAGGCACAATACGCGACACATCCATGATTCCCTCCCAACACCCTGCCCTGATCGTCGTTTTAAAATACCGCGACTCTTCCCTGGTCGCCTGGGCACGAACCGATAAGCATTTATCTTTCAGCTTCCATAACCTTCCCGTCGATACCTACAAAGTGATCATCTCAAGAAAGGGCTTTTCCGACAGGACCATTTTCCTAATCGGAAGCGAAAAAAACTATGTTTTTGAAATGAATAATATCATTCTTCCCCCTCCTTCCGTTCAGTTGGATGAAGTTACCATACTGGCCTTCCGCGAACCTGTCTATTATCATGGAGACACGCTGGTTTACGTGGCCGACAGCTTCAAAGTGCGCCCCGATGCCACCATAGAAGACCTGCTGAAAAAACTGCCCGGCATACAGGTAACGGCACAAGGAAAAATCAAAGCACAAGGCAAGGAAGTCAGTAAGGTATTGCTGGATGGTGACGAATATTTCGGTTCCGACTATACCCTGATAACCCGCAACATGGAAGCAGGACAGGTGGAAAATGTGAAAGTATTTGACGAAAAAAATCCGGATGACCCCAATGAAACCAACAAAGTGATGAACATTGAACTTAAAGAAAGCGCCAAAAAAGGAGTACATGGAAATGTTTACGGGGCTTATGGCACGGAACGATATTATGAAAGTTCCGCATTGGTTAATGCATTCAGCCCCGGGCAAAAAATCACTTTTACCGGGCGCGCCAACAACACCAGGGGGTCGGTTTTTGATGATTATTATTTTACCGAAAACGAAGACGGCTTCTTCACCGCCTCTGATGAAATGGGTGAAACGATTTCGGAATTTGATAATACCGGATTGCCCGTGCATCAGAAAGCATCCTTAAACTATCAGCTGAATACCGGCAAACACACCAAATGGAACCTGCAATATGCTTTCAAACGAAATTTACTGAGGAAAAAAAACGACAACCGTTATCTATATCAACTTCCCGACACTTCTTTTACGCTGAATGATTTTTCAGATAGAACCACGGGAAATATTTCCCACATCCTTCGCCTGCGAAATCAAACCCGCACCGACAGTTTAGGAAAGCTCATAACCGATATAAAGTTCGGCATAATGGAGAATGCCGATGATTTAAGCATGGAGCAGGATTTTTATGACATGAAGGGCTCGTTGAACCGTAACACCTCCACCCGTTCCGATTTGAAAGGAAAACAATTCCGGTTTTACCCTTCCATAGAGTACACAAGAAATTTCCACAAAAAATTCCGTGAATTAAATTTCCGTTTCTCTTCTGACATTTCAAGGGCAGAAAAACAAGGTATGTTATCTACAAAAAACAACTTTTTTTTATCCGCTTACCCCGGCATTACCGACTTCGATCAGAAAAAAAATTTTAATCACCTGACGGACAAATATACTCTTAGCATCGGCTGGCAAGAACCCCTGAACGAAAATATTTTTATTCATTTTAAGTATGGTTTTAACCACCACCATAACTACCGAAAAAACCTGGCATTCAACAAATCGGGTGATTTTTACGTCCTTACCGATTCTGCATTCTCGGGTGAATTCAGCAACAATACCCAAAGCCATGTCCCCGAAGCAGGCATTTCCTATAAAACAGACAAATGGCGCGTGAACGGTAATATCAGATGCCAATACAACCAATTCCAGAACAAGGATTTTTTCCGGAACTTAGAATATCAATATCCTTTCCTTGCATGGCAGCCCCAATTAATTGCACGTTACACCCCCAACCGCAACAAAAATTTCAGCTTCCATTATGCCTATCTCGCTAATCCTCCGGTTCCTGATCAACTTATCACCATTCCCGATAACCGCAATCAGAACTTTGTGCAATTGGGCAACCCGGAACTTTTGCCGTCCCGCTCCCATTCATTCAACTTCAACCATTGGTTCTACACGGGCCTTACCAGAAAATATCTATTCATGAGCATCCGGCACGTTTACAGCCCCATCGACATTTCCACCGAAAGCGGCTTCGACAGTTTGGGCCGATCGGTGAGCAAGCCGGTGAATGTTAAAGGAAACCGCAGTTCCGATGCATCCATGTCCATAGATATTCCCCTATTTGATCAGTTATTGAATGTCGGCCCTTCAGTTGGGTTTCACGATAATATCCGCCAAACCATCGTAAATAGGGAATTGGTTCGGAACCGAAGCAGAAGGTACAGCGGAGGGCTTAGTTTTTCCATGGAATTGGAAAACGCCTCATTTTTTCTGTACTCTGAATATTCACATTACAGGAATACATCCGACCGTTACAATGAAATGAATGTCCCCTATTCGGATTTCAGTGCCGAAGCCAACATAAATTTAAAATTCTTTAAAGAACGCCTAGGATGGAATACGGATATTAATTATGAATATTACGGAAATCGCCCCCGGGGCTATAACCTTAGTCCCGTCATCATCAATTCCGGCCTGAATTTCAAGATTTTCAAAAAACACAAATGGTATGCCGAATTCACCGTACACGACCTTTTGAATAATAATGTAAGCGTGGAAAGAAATATCTATCAGAATTATATCCTCGATTCGCGCACCCTTGTGGTCAGGCGTTATTTCCTTTTAGGCCTCCGATGGAAATTCAATTCAAATAAAAATTCCGGCCTCGCAGATGAAAATGAAGAATAAAGTAAAATACATTATTTATATCGTGGCCTGTTGTGCTATTATTTATCTTCCGTTTTATGCACAAGAAATGAATGCGGGAATCATTCATTTCAAGCGAAAATTAAATTTGTATAAAAAATTCAAAAACTGGGACGATATTAAGGAATACATACCCGAAAACGAAAAAAACAAAATGGATGATTTTCGGATGTATTTCAACGACACCATGGCCTTTTTTACACCTGTGGAAAATAATAAATATGATCCGTATTCCTGGGCTACTTCACGCAATAAAACACTTCAACTGCTGAAAGCCAATGCCTATCGCCAATGGAAAGAATTGTGGGGAGAGGAGATTATGATTTATGACAGTTTTCCGCATCGGCAATGGAAAATAACGGACAGCAAGCGGAAAATTGCAGGCATGGAATGCAGAAAAGCCGTTTGGCAACAAAACGACACCACAAGAATTTACGCGTGGTATGCTGAAGATATCCCCGTATCGTGCGGGCCCGAAAGTTTTAGCGGACTGCCCGGCCTTATCTTGGGCCTTGCCACGGAAGACGGAAGCGAAGTATATTTTGCGGAAAAAATTGAATTTAAATTGTCTGAACAGATTCTGCATGGCTTACCAAAAGTCAAAACCAAATCATTTACCCGTGAGGGCCTGAAGCAGGAAATACTAAGGGTTCATAAAAATGAAAAATGGGCGAAGAAATATGTGAAAACTCTTTTTTTGGGAATTTATTAATTTATAAATTCCCCCAATTAGAGAATAAAAATAATCAATTGCATTAAGTTTAATTGTTATTTATGGATCAAAGTAAAAGCATTAATGTTAAGGTTTTTTTCACAACTTAAGCGGAACCAATTCCGCACTGATAACCGAATCAATTCCGCCAAGCCATCTCAGGCCTTCTTCAGGTTCAAACACCAAAGGCATTCTCTTTTTTGAATTATGTATTTCACTCATTAACTCATTTGCCGCCATAGTTAAAATGGTAAAAGTCCTGATTATTTCCCCTGTTTTACTGTCGGCCCAATCCGACCATAAACCGCCAAATGCAAACAGGGCACCTTCCCCAACCTTCAAAAGGTATTTTTCCTTCTTCTTTCCTTTTTCATCCAGCCATTTCCATTCATAAAAACCATCCGCCGGAATAAGGCAGCGGTTTTGTATACAAGATTTAAATGCCGGTTTTTGTTGCAAGGTTTCTGAACGGGCATTCAATGTGTATTTTCTTATTTCTTCATCTTTAGCCCGGGGCGGAATCAAACCCCAATGTGCAAATAACAATCTCCGCGGTTCATCATTACAAATCACGGGCAACCAGGGAAATTCAAAAGCATTGAAATCGCCGTAGCGAAAACCGGCTGGAATATCTGCCACGGCTTCCAAACGAAATTTCTCCTTAATCTGATGAACGGGATGCGTAAGGCGTGAATGAAAACACATGGATTACGATTTCAACTCAATACAAAACACTGCTCCTTTGTCCGGCAATTGCTTTTCCACATAAAGCTTCCCGTCATGGTATTCCTCGATGATCCGTTTACTCAAACTCAGGCCCAAGCCCCATCCCCTGGATTTGGTGGAAAAACCGGGCTTGAATATTTTTTTTCTTAAATTGGGCGGTATGCCTTTGCCCTCATCGGCCACTTTTAAAATGATGGTTTCGGGCTTTTCTTCAAGCGTGATGTAAATATTTCCATGGCCCTGCATGGCATCCACTGCGTTTTTAATCAGGTTTTCCAATACCCATTCCATCAACTCTGCCGACATGGGAATAAAAATTTCCTTATCGGGCACACGAGTATGAATACGTATGTTTTTGGAGATCCTGTGTTGGATATACTCTGTGAAATTATTGACCAAAGCCGTCAGTGAAGATTCTTTCAATTCGGGCTTGGAACCGATTTTGGAAAATCTTTGCGTAATCATTTTCAGCCGCTTCAGGTCCTCTTTCATGGAAGACATGATGCGTTCATCCGATATTTTATCTTCCAGCAAATCCACCCATCCCATCAGGGAAGAAATGGGCGTACCCAATTGATGGGCAGTTTCTTTGCTCATGCCCACCCAAAGGCGGTCCTGTTCAAGGCGATAGGAAGATGAATAGAAAAATATGGTAAGGATAAGGATCAATACGAATACCACGCTGAACAGATATGGGAAATACCGTATATAACTCAAAATGGAAGAGGAAGCATAATAGATGTGTGATTTTGAACCGTCGGGCAATGTAATTTCTATTGGAGGATTCTGCTTACTTAGCCGCAACAATATCTTTTCCGTTTGTTGGGGCTGAGATGAACTATCGGGGGCATTATAGGCAATCACCCTGTTGTCTTCGCCCATCCACAGCACTTCCACCTGAATACTGTTCCGGGCCACCTCCTGCAAATAGCTGTTTACAAGCGTATCCATAATGGATCTGGAACGCGTGAGGATGCGGCTGTCTTTGTAATATAAAAACTGCTCCAATCCCTTGTACAATTTCAGGCGGATGGGAGGATATTTTTTTTTCATTTCCCTGAGTTCGGAGTACAAATATGCAGTATCGCTTGTACGGGCCGAGTCAAGGTTACGGAATGCTACTATTTTGTTTTTGGAGTCGGTCAGGATTACAGGAACCGTTTGGTTATTCTGAAGCACAAAAAGCAAAAATTCTATTCCCGAAGGCGAGGCGTTGTGTGCCAGGGCCTCGGTGGCACGAGCATAAATGGTGGCTTTGATTTTTTCCTCTTCGGTTATTTCGGAGAAAAGCTTACCAGCTTCCCTAAGGAGTTCGGATTTTTTCTGAATGGCGCCTGCCCACAGCTTAACTTTTTTTTCTTCTTCCTGCCTGATTTTTTCAAGTAATAGTCCGGAAAAGTAAAAAACCAATATTATCAGCAGCAGGCAAACAAAACCCAAAACCCATTTCCACCTTTCCCGGGCCATGGCGAATCAGGTCAATGATGATGGTGGCCATCGTGTAAATGGCCATGTTCCAATTCATCGGCCGTGGCGGGGCGGACTTTTTCCACCTTACCCTTATAGCGTAAGGAATAACCCGCCAAAGGATTGTTAAAATCCACTTTCACTGCGGCAGCCCCGACATTAAGCACTTTACCGTATAAAGGCAGGCCTTCATGGTCGTAGAACTGAAGCAGGTTGCCTTCTTTTACCTGCTCCGAATCAAATTTCCCGTCCACCATGAAAGTTTCCAGCCCGAGATCTACAACCAAATCATGCTCGTAAGGCCCATAGGCCTCTTCCATACTCAGGCAAATCTCAAACTCGGCGCCTTCTTCCTTGCCTAAAAGCTGTTTTTCAAACTCCGGTAACTGCAATTCCACTCCATACAAAAAGGAATAAGGATTATCAGGAGGAATATTTTCCAACAGAATTTCGTTCGGATCAGACGGGGTCTTGCCGTACATTACAAAACTCAGATACACCGCCATGTTTTCTTGAATGGTATTTTTCATGATTGTTTAATTTATACAAAGGTAATCAAATATATATTCAGTAACCTAAATACATTTACAAAAAGTACCTTCGGGGTTTTATCATTAATTTTTTTTGATGTAACCTTAAGTTAATTGAAAAATTTCATTCAGACAGATATTAAAAAAAAAGCAAATGTCTTTTATAATTTCATATTTTTGATGCACTTACATGAAAAGAATTTTATTTTTTATTACATATATAACTATTCCTTTGATTTCACAAACTTCGGATAAAATTGATTCCTTAATAAACTTCATAAAATTATCCAAACATGACACCTCACGCTTTAATGCTTATATTAATATAGGCAATTTTTATCAAAATATTAATCCTGACTCGGCCCTTTTTTACTATGATAAAGCAGAAATTTTATCTGAAAATATTTCCGATAATCACAGCATTTTACGAAAAATCAGATGCTTGATTTTAAAAGGGAAAACCCATGAAATAAATTTTAATTTTAAAAAGGCCATTGAATATTACCAAAAGGGTTTGGCAGTAATGAAAATTAACTTATCATATCCCCTGCAAGACAGGTTTAGATTATTTATTGCTGATATTTTCTTTAACCTAGGACATATATATTATTATCATGAAAAAATTAATAAGACATTATTATGTTATTTTCAGTCATTAAAAGAATATAAAAAGTTGCAAAATAAGCCCATGATTGCATCTAGTTTAGTAAATATAGGAACCATTTATTTAAGAAAGGGAAATTATGCGAAATCTTTAGAGTATATGTTTAACGCATTAAAGTTAAATGAAGAATTGGGAAACAAAAAATTAATGGCTTCTAATCTGGGAAATATCGGAATCATTTACACTGAACAGGGCTATTTAGAAAAGGCCGTCCAATATCAAATCAGAGCATTAAATATTAATGAAGAAATTAACAACAAACCCGAACAAGCGATAAACTTGGGAAATTTAGGAACTGTTTATTTATATCAAGCAGAATTATTATTAAGAAACAAAAAAACTGTTCAATCCTTTAAAAAATATAATTTGGCATTTAATTGTTTTCAAGAAGCATTAAAAATAAACCTGGAATTTGATAATCTTTTAGGCCAAGCCAATAACTATAGTAATTTGGGGGTGATTTTGGAAATTCAGGGCGACTCTGCCCGAGGTAAAGGAAATAATTCATTGTGGCAAAAAAAATATTTCATGGCAATGAAATATTATCAAAAAGCGATGGAGATCAATCGAAAATTAAACAACCAAAGAGAAATGGCTGCCAATCTTGCCAACATAGCCGGATTGTTGTTCAATCAAAAAAAAATTGTTGAATCTTTAAAATATCTGGAAAAAGCAAAAAAAATTTATTTGGATTTAAATGATATCTACAATCTGGAAGGTATTCATAGTTTATTCATTGAAATTTTTGAACAATCAGGGCGTTTTAAAGATGCACTGATTCATTTTAAAGAACAGATAAAATACCGCGACAGTATATTTAATCAAGAAAATCAAAAAGCAGCCATACAAAAAGAGTTGCAGTATAATTTTGATAAAGAACAAGCCCTTAAAGAAAAGGAACATCTCAAAAAAATAGAACTTGAAAAAAAAGAGAAAGAAAAGCAAAGAATTGTCACATTATGCATATTTGCCGGCTTACTTTCTGTTTTGGGTTTTCTTGGATTTGTCATAAACCGGTTACACTTTACACGAAAACAAAAAAAAATTATTGAAGAACAAACACATATCGTAGAAATGCAGAAAATTATAGTAGAAGATCAAAAAAAACTGGTAGAACAAAAAAACAAAGACATATTGGACAGTATAAATTATGCCGGGAAAATCCAAAATGCCATACTTCCGTCGCCTTTAAAATTAAAGGAACACCTTTCTGATTTTTTCGTGCTTTATTTACCCAAAGACATTGTGGCAGGTGACTTTTACTGGATGGAACACTATGACAAATATGTATTTTTGGCTGTAGCAGATTGCACCGGTCATGGCGTTCCGGGAGCAATGGTAAGTGTGGTATGTTCCAATGCATTAACCAAAGCCGTTTTGGAAGAGAAGCAAATTGAAACCGATCAAATCCTAAACCGAACAAAAGAACTTGTCATCGAAAAACTCACAAGTGAAGAAAATATCCGGGATGGAATGGATGTCGTCTTGGTCAGAATTGAAAAAGGCAAAAACACCATTCAATTCAGCGGCGCTAACAGGCCCTTGTATATTGTCGATCATGAATTAATTTTTTCTGAAGTAAAGCCCGATAAGCAACCTATTGGTTATTACGAAGAATCCGGCAAATTCACTAAAAATGAAATTGAACTAAGTAAAAACAGTATAATCTTCCTAACCACCGATGGTTATGCCGATCAGTTCGGCGGGGAAAAAAGCAAAAAATTAGGCACCAAAAAGTTTAAAGAATTATTATGTGATGTTGCAAGGTACCACAAAACCGAAGAACAAAAAGAAAAACTGATTTCTTTTTTGAATAAATGGAAATCTGCCGAAGAACAAATCGATGACGTAACAATTATTGGAATATGGCTTTAGAAAAATTGAATCCAAATTGACAATAAACTTTAATCAGGTTTTCAATTATTGTCTTTTACAATACTTATCGAATAATTTCACCGCATTCTCGCTACCCAGGGTTTCGGCTTTCTGCAGGTCTTCACAGGCGCCTTGTTTATCCTTGGCGGCCATGCGTAATGCAGCACGGTTCACGTAGGCCGAGGCATAATCGAATTTCAGCTTAATGGCATAATCCAAATCTTTCAATCCTTCGGCTATCATTTTGTTGCTTCCCTTAGCCAACCCCCTGTAACAATAACTTACCGGATTTTTGGAATTTAATTTGATGGCCTCATCCAAATCGGCGATGGCTGAAGAAAAATCGTTCAGCTGTATCTTACACGCCCCTTTCATAATCCACGATTCTTCATCTTTTGGCAAAGCATCCGTCATCACATTCCAGTCCTTCAGCGAGCCGCGGTAATCCTTTAATTCATACTTGCATTTTGCACGCATGCGATACATTTCGTAATCTTTTTCCGTTTCTTTCATTTTAGGAATCAGGGAATCCAATTCCAACAGGCAGTATTTCCATTCTTTCTGTTCGAAACGGATTTCGGCTTTCAATTTCCTGGCTTCCATATAATCGGGCTTAAGGTCGAGAGCCGCATCGGCACTGCTCAGGGCTTCTTTATAGGCTTTTCCGATGAACATCAGGCGGGCACGGAAATAATATAATTCGGCATCGTCTCGCTTCTCATCATAAGCCAAGGCATAAGCAGAGTCGAAATATTGTTTGCTTTGGGGATATTTTTTATCTTCAAAAAAAAGGATTCCTTTCATTTTGTACAATTCATAATTGCGGTAGGAAAGTTTTTCTCCCTTGTCGAGCCACTTCATGGCTTCTTTCTTATTTCCTTTTTTATAGTGAACATATCCGGTTTTAATGTAGGCATCCGCAAAATCTTTTTTCTGCTTCACGGATTTTTTCAGCAATTCCAGCGCTTTGTCATACCGGCCTGAGTCGATGTGAGGAAGGGCTTCACGGTAAAGTTTGATGTGGGGCTCCACCATGGCAGAGGTATCGGGAATTTCATCCTGTGAAAAACAAAATCCCATTAAAAAAGCAGTAAATAAAAACAGACGGGTTATGCAAAAAAAATTTCTCATGCACCACCGTGCTCTCGCCATTCTATGTAAATTTAAGCATTATATGCTTGCAGCGCAGCGCATACTGATGATGAGGCCTGCCTCATTCGGATTTAACCATCAAACCGCTTCTACCAATGCTTTTCAGCAGTTGCATCTTTCCGAACCAGAACCATTGATTTCAGAAAAAGCCGTGCAGGAATTTGATTGCCTGCTGAAGCGCATGAGGGATCATAACATTTTGGTAGATGCCTTTGACGACACGGCATTACCGCCCAAACCCGATGCTGTTTTTCCCAACAACTGGATATCCATGCATCCCGACGGCACCGTGGTGATTTATCCGATGATGGCAGAAAACCGAAGGGCCGAATGCAGGGAAGATATTGTAGCATTCCTGCAAAAGCATTATGTGGTAAATCGCATCATTGATCTGCGTTTTTTTGAAAGACAAAATATTTTTTTGGAAGGGACGGGAAGCATTACCTTTTGTCATGAGAAGAAAAAAGCTTTTGCGGCCCTTTCGCCACGCACACACCGAAAGGCGTTGGAATACCTGTGCCGGGAAATCGGCTACGAACCCCTGTTTTTTTATGCCGTTGGCCCGAGCGGACAGGCGGTATATCATACGAATGTCGTCCTGAATTTTTGCGGAAATGTTGCGGTATGGTGTGCAGATGCAGTCCCTGATGCCAAGGAAAAAAGAGAAATAGAAAAAAAACTCTCTGAAGTCGGATTTGAAACACTAAAAATATCATTTGAACAAATGAATAGCTTTTGCGGAAACGTTTTATGTGTTCGGAACCAACAAGGAAAAGAAGTATTATTGATGTCGTCAACCGCCGGAAAAATGTGGCATGAAAATCAAAAAGATTTTTTAAACTCAAAATTTGAACTGCTTGAAGCATCCATTCCCACCATCGAGTCATACGGAGGCGGAAGCGTGCGGTGTATGATGGCAGAAAATTTTTTAGAGAAGAAAATTTATAAAAGAAATTAGTATTCTATTGGACTTGCCTAACCGAAAGACTAATCTTCTTTCAAAGTCCATAACAAATGTATCAGGGAACCAAAAAATACGAGTCATATCCAAACTCACATCCCCATAATTTTGTTATTTTTACATTGACTTTATGTTTTTTAAAATTCATCGCATAGTATTTTTTTCATTTTTAACTCTTGTAAATTTTTGCAAAAAAAAATCTCCTGCACATGCCGAACAATTACTTGGAAAAGAATATTTTCCGCTTGAAAGCGGACGCTATGTGGTGTATGACATTGACAGCCTGGTTTACAACGACCTCACGCTCACTTCCACGCTTTATCAGTATCGCATCAAAGAAAAATTTGCCGACACCTACCTTGATAATGAAGGCAGGAGGGTTTGGCGGCTGGAGCGTTATATCAAGAAAAAACATCCCCAAAAGCCCTACGACAGCATACCTTACATTATCAAAGAAGTCTGGAAAACCTACGCCGACAATCAAAAAGTGGAGCAAACCGAAAAAAACGTCCCTTACATCAAATTGATTTTTCCAGTGGAACAAGGCGCAACGTGGAACGGCAATGCCCTTAATACGCTGGGAGAACAAACTTATCGCTATGAGTACATTGACAAAGCCGAAACCATCAATAATATCTCACTGGAAAAAGTGCTGTCGGTGGAGCAAAAAAATACTGAAACTTTGTTGTCTAAAGACTATTTTAAAGAAAAATATGCCAAAGGAATCGGATTGGTTTATAAGGAAATGGTATCGGTTTATTCCAATACCCTAAATCCCTCCATACCGCTCATGAACAGAATCAGCGGAGGGTTTGTTTATACACAAAAATTGGTTCAATATGGCAAAGAATAATTTTCTTTTTTTATTTCTGTTCCTTACCATTGCAGATGCACAAATTAGCAACAAGTTTTGGGTTGAGTTTAAAGATAAAAATAATACGCCATATTCATTATCAAATCCTACGGCCTATCTTTCGCCTGCATCCGTTCAACGGCGCCAGATGTACAATATTCCCATCGACAGTACCGACTTACCCGTAAAAAGCAACTACATCCAATCCGTTGCTTCCGTTCCCGGTGTAACGGTGCTTTATGCATCCAAATGGATGAATGCCGTTGCCATAGCCGTAACGAATACCAATGCTCTGAATACCATACAAACCTTCACATTTGTAAAAAACCATTATGCCGTAAATCGTTATAAAGTTTCTATTGAAAAAGATTTTACTCCGGCCAATAACCTTTCCATGAACAGGTTGGCTGCTTCTTCCAACTACTATGGCATTGCCTGGTGGCAAACCAAAATGTTGAATCTCGATTGCCTGCATTCCGCCGGATTCAGGGGGCAGGGCATGAAAATTGCCGTAATGGATTCCGGTTTTGGTTTTGCCAATACGCATGATGTTTTCGACAGTTTGTTTGCTCGGGGCGGGGTATTGGGAACACGCGACTTTGTATCGGGCGGTACTAATGTATATGATGATGATACCCACGGAACTGCTGTATTGTCGTGCATGGCAGGGCTTTGGCCCAACAAATTGGTGGGCAGCGCACCTCGGGCTGATTACTGGTTGCTCCGCACCGAAGATGTGGGCAGCGAGACCCCTTCGGAAGAATTCAACTGGATACGGGCCATTGAGTTTGCCGACAGCGTGGGTTGCGATGTGGCCAATACTTCATTGGGGTATAATACGTTCGATAAGCCCTCACAAAACCACCTCTACAGCCAACTGAACGGCAAAACCATTCCCATGAGCCGTGCCGCCACCATGGCTGCACGCAAAGGGATGTTGATTTTTAATTCGGCAGGAAATGAAGGGGGAAGCGCCTGGCAATACATCACAGTTCCTGCCGATGCCGACAGCATCGTCACAGTAGGGTCGGTGGATTCTTTGGGAATACCATCAGGCTTTAGTTCCCGGGGGCCCACCGCCGACGGGCGCATAAAACCCGATTTCGTAGCCCGGGGATCAAAAGCAGCTGTGGCTTTGGCATGGTCGAATAGTGTAGGATATTCCAATGGCACGTCTTTCTCTTCGCCTATATTGGCAGGCGCCATGGCCTGCTTCTGGCAAAAAAACAAAACCCTGCACCCCGTAAAAATCATCGACTCCCTGAAAAAAACATCTTCTCTTGCTGCCGCTCCCAACAATACATTGGGCTGGGGAGTCCCCAATATGTGTTACCCTACCGGACTCTATGAAATAGTGCCGGATAACCAATTAAACATCAATATTTTCCCTATCCCTTTCAGAGACCATCTTTATATTGAATCTTGGGAAAACCAATGCCACATTACATTGTCAGACATTACGGGGAAAGTTATTTCAGAGTATTTTATTGATAAAAAAGGGAAACATACCCTGTCCGTTGAATTCCTGTCCTCAGGAGTTTACTTTTTACATATTAAGAAAAAATCATTTACTTATCATAAAAAAATCATAAAAGAATAGATTTCGTTTTTTAATGTTCCTTACCGATACCCACACACATCTTTATCTTGAAGAATTTGATGCCGACCGAGATGAAATGATTAAAAGGGCCATAGAGGCCGGCATACGAAAATTTGTTTTACCCAATATAGACCACTGTTCGCTGGAAAGAATGACAGCAATGCACGTGGCCTATCCTGAGCACTGCCTGATGATGTTCGGTTTGCATCCTTGCAGTGTAAAAGAAAATTGGGAAGAAGAGTTGGAGTATATTATAAATTACTCTGAAAAATATCCCATGGCAGGAGTCGGGGAAATCGGGTTGGATTTTTACTGGGATCTGACCTATAAAAACCAACAATTTACTGCCCTCAGAAAACAACTAAGCTGGGCACTGGAGAAAAATCTTCCGGTTTCCCTACACACCCGCAATGCCATTGATGAAACCATTGAAATCGTTAAGGAATTTCCCGGGCTGAAAGGCGTTTTTCATTGCTTCACGGGAACCATGGAACAAGCCAATAAAATACTCCAAATGGAAAATTTTTATTTCGGAATAGGAGGCGTATTAACCTTCAAAAATTCCGGGCTTGCCGAAGTTTTGAAGCACATCCCTTTGGAAAGAATTGTGTTGGAGACAGATGCCCCCTATCTTGCACCAGTGCCGTTCAGGGGTAAAAGGAATGAGCCTGCATATCTTAATTATATTCTCAATGCATTAGAGAATATTTACTTTATGTCAAAAACCGACATTGTCAATACGCTTCAAAGCACAACAAAAACTATTTTTAATATTTGATTATCAAATGATTATACCTCATTAAATCGATATAATTGTTTTTTTTATCTTTGCCCCCTAAATTTTTAACTATGAATGATTTTGTTATTTTTCTAATACCCGCACTGGGCCTCACGGGGTTGCTGGTGATGGCCCTGAAATCAGCCTGGGTGAGCCGCCAGGATGCCGGTGAACAAAACATGAAAGAACTGGCCGGTTATATTGCTGCCGGCGCCATGGCATTCCTGAAAGCAGAGTGGAAAATCCTGAGCTATTTTGTGATTATTACCGCCATCCTTCTCGGTTACAGCGGAACTATTCACGAAGTGAACGGTATTCCAATTCATTCACACTGGTTGATTGCGGTTTCATTCATTATTGGGGCAGTATTTTCAGCCTTTGCCGGTTACATCGGTATGAAAGTGGCCACCAAAGCCAACGTTCGTACTACTCAAGCAGCCCGTACTTCACTGGCTAAGGCCCTACAGGTTTCGTTTGCGGGCGGAACTGTAATGGGATTAGGTGTGGCCGGCTTAGCCGTGTTCGGCCTTGGAGCATTATTTATAGTATTTTATTTTCTGTTTGCACATGGAACTTCGCCAACAGGCCCTGAAATGCGCCGTGCTATTGAAGTGCTGACCGGTTTTTCCCTTGGCGCTGAGTCCATCGCTTTGTTTGCCCGTGTGGGTGGCGGCATATACACCAAAGCAGCCGACGTGGGGGCCGACCTGGTGGGAAAGGTGGAAGCAGGCATTCCGGAAGACGATGTGCGTAACCCGGCCACCATTGCCGATAATGTGGGCGACAATGTGGGAGATGTGGCCGGCATGGGGGCCGACCTTTTCGGTTCTTATGTGGCTACCATACTTGCCACAATGGTACTTGGCCAGGAAATTGATGCCTCGGCTGATCATTTCGGTGGTCTGTCTCCTATTCTGCTTCCTATGATGATCGCCGGAATCGGACTTATTTTCTCGATTGTTGGAACATTTTTTGTACGTGTTAAGAACGAAACCGACAGCGTACAAAATGCCTTAAACCTGGGCAACTGGTCGTCCATCATCTTTACCATCATAGCGTCCTATTTTCTTGTGAAATGGATGTTACCGGAAACCATGATCCTGCGTGGTAAGGAATTTACCTCAACGCAAGTGTTCATTGCTATATTCATCGGATTGATTGTAGGTGCTATTATGAGTTGGATAACGGAATACTACACCGCCATGGGCAAACGCCCGGTGAATTCCATAGTACAAAAATCCGCTACGGGCCATGCTACTAATATTATCGGCGGGCTATCCGTAGGAATGGAATCTACGGTGGTGCCAACTATCGTCCTGGCTGCTGGTATTATGTTATCCTATCATTTCGCGGGCTTATACGGAGTGGCCATCGCTGCTGCGGGAATGATGGCCACCACCGCCATGCAACTGGCCATTGATGCCTTCGGCCCCATTGCCGACAATGCCGGAGGTATAGCCGAGATGAGCCAACTGCCTGCTGAAGTGCGCAGCCGCACCGACAATCTGGATGCCGTGGGCAACACCACTGCCGCCACCGGAAAAGGGTTTGCCATTGCATCGGCCGCTTTAACTTCACTTGCCCTTTTTGCCGCATTCGTGGGTATTGCCGGCATTAACACTATTGATATTTATAAAGCCCCCGTCTTGGCAGGCCTATTCATCGGCGGAATGATTCCGTTTATTTTCTCATCACTTGCCATCGCTGCCGTTGGGCGTGCCGCCATGGATATGGTAAATGAAGTGCGCCGTCAGTTCAGAGAAATTCCCGGCATCATGGAATATAAAGCCCGCCCCGAATATGAAAAATGCGTGGAAATATCCACAAAAGCTTCCATACGCGAAATGATGTATCCGGGGGCAATTGCCATTATATCTCCCGTAATCGTGGGCTTCACCTTTGGCCCTGAAGTGTTGGGCGGTATGTTGGCAGGAATTACCGTGAGCGGTGTGTTGTTGGGTATGTTTCAGAATAACGCCGGAGGTGCCTGGGACAATGCCAAAAAATCATTCGAAAAAGGTGTGTTAATCAATGGTGAAACCTATTACAAAAAATCGGAACCTCACAAGGCATCGGTTACCGGCGACACCGTGGGCGACCCGTTCAAAGACACCTCGGGGCCTTCGATGAATATTCTTATTAAATTAACCTCTATTGTTTCTTTAATTATTGCTCCCTACATTGCAGGCAAAGGCGTTGAACATACAAACGAAATGAAGAATGAGGAATTGGGAGTAGAAACTATTGAATTTAAAATTAACGGTGAAAACCTAACCTTTTCAAGTCAGGAAGAGGCAGAAACATATTGGAACGAGACATTTGCCAAAATTCCTGTCAATGAAGGAATTTACAAAGTGGATGCTGCCCATTCTTCCGTGGATTTCAGCATTCGCCATATTATTTCAGACACCAAAGGCACTATCGGCATCGACAGCGGTTATGTGGAATTAAACGAAAAGCCAATAGTAAAAATCTGGTTTAACATTAAAAGTATCAACACCGGTAATAAAAACCGCGACAAACATCTGCTCAGCGAGGATTTCTTTGATGCCAAAAAATATCCTACAGCGTATTTTGAATCTGACAGCATTGTCAGGAACGCCCCGCTTTCTGACTATGCTTATTCTGCTTACGGAAAACTAACTTTACATGGCAAGACTGCAGATGTGATTTTGCAGGTAAATTTTGAAGGTAAAGCGGAAAAGGAAAATGAAGGGCAAAAGTATTATGTGGTTGGCTTTACAGGCAAAGGGCAAATTAAAAGAAGTTCTTTCGATATAGCTCCCGACTCCGGTCTGGGCGATGATGTTAAAATTAATTTTACCCTGGAGGGAATAAAAAAATAATTTTTTTATTGATAATATAACTTCAAACGGGCAATATGCCCGTTTTTTGCTTGTTTGAATATCAAGAGGGTTTTTTATATTTTTGTAAATGATGAGGGATAAAAATTACCCAAATTTTTTGTTTTGGGCTTTTTGGATATTGGTTCTTTTTTCCTGTTCGCTGGAAAAAAGGAGATACTTTAAGGGATATCATATTTGCAGAAGCAAACAAACAGCAATTGCTAAACTTTCCGTCAAGGAACAAGCGGGTGAAATAAAAAAGCCCGCTGACAATCATGAGCAAGCCATTATTTTAAAAAATTATTCCCCGGAGGAAGGCGTTCTAACTATTGAAGCAGATAAGAATGAAGTATTAAGAAAACACATACTCTACGGAAATTTTTCTAAAAAAGTAAGTCTTTTATCCGATACTTGTAAGGATGAATTAATTTTTAAAAACGGGGAACGTTTAAAAGTAAAGCTGGTGGAAATTACTCCATATGTTGTTCGGTTCTATAATTGCAAATCATCTACCGAATATGTCTCTGAACTTCCAAAATCGGATCTTTATATGATTTTGCCTCACAATGGCAAAGCAGAAATTATAGATGATAATATAAATCATAAATCCACAAATTCAAAATCGACTTCTTCTATTGGTCAAACTAATCTACACGAGGAGATACTGATTGGCTTAATTTTATTGTTAACAACCACTTTAGTGGGTGCAGTATTTATACTAATTCGATATAAAGCGGTTAGAAATGAAATTTTATCAAACCCGGATAAATACCACGGTTTAACTTTATGGGATATTTTATTTTATTTTTCCATAGGGTGCATAAGTATTATTGCATTAATTTTTTTATTTATTCTAGTAATGATTTTTTCAATCTAATTTAGTGCTTAGAATTTTATTTTTAACACAATATTTTCCACCTGAAAGTGGCGCTCCCCAACAGCGAATTTTCAGCCTAGCTGCTCACCTATGTTCCTTTGGTATGCATTGTCATGTACTGACATGCCACCCACATTATCCGCAGATGAAATTGTATTCAGGTTATGACAACCAGACACTAAAGTCCGAAGATTTTCAGGGTATAAAAGTCCTCAGAGTGCCCGTTTATATCCCGAGAAAAAAATCTTTTTTTCAGCGATTAATCAATTATTTTTCCTTTACGTTTCAGTCCATCATGCATTATAAAAAACTTCCCGCTAAGCACTATAATTTTATTTTTTGTGAGTCGCCCCCGCTTTTTTTGGGTTTGGCTGCACTTTATTTAAAGAAAAAACTAAATGCCAAGCTCATTTTCAATGTAAGCGACCTATGGCCCGAGAGCATTGCCAAATTGGGTATAAACCAAAATCCTGTTATTCTTTGGCCTTTGTGGAAGCTGGAAGCCCTGCTTTACAAAAATTCATTCCTCATTACCGGACAAACACAAGGCATTTGCAATAATATCAAAACAAGATTTCCCGAAAAAAAAACCTACTGGCTGCCTAATGGAGCCGATATCGATAAATGGAACCCCGAAGCATATAACAAAATTGATTGCAGAAAGACATATGGTTTTCCTTCAGAGAAATTTATCATAGGCTATGCCGGAGTGATCGGGCTTGCACAGGGATTGCAAACTCTTCTGGATTGTGCAATATTAATGCAAAAGGAAAATGTATTATTTGTAATGGCCGGAGACGGGCCTGAACTTGAAAAGTTAAAAAAATACTCCGTTGAAAAAAATATATCGAATGTTATTTTCCTGGGTCATTTAAGCCCTGAACATATACCAAGTTTTATATCATCTTTGGACGTTTCGGTTGTGCCTTTAAAAAGATCCGATTTATTTTTGGGTGCCATTCCTTCCAAAATTTTTGAAAATTTAACCATGAAGATTCCCGTATTACTGGCTGTAGATGGGGAAGCACGCGACATATTCGAAACACAACATAATGCCGTTTTCTTTGCCGAGCCCGAAAACCCCTCCGACTGGGCCCTGAAATTGGATTATATGAAAAATCATCCGGATGATGTGAAAATCAAAACCGAAAACGGGCAAAAGCTGGTTATGGAAAAATTTAACCGTAAAATGATTGCCCGAAATTTTTATGATATGTTAATATCATGCTCCAATCAGGTTTTTTAAATATTCTTGAATCTGTATATTTACGAATTCCCGTTTTATTCGTTTTTTTGATACCGGGCGGGCATGAATTTTTTTCCCCGGCATTGGCTGTTTGGTTGATCTTTTCTTTTGGCTTTTATTTCAAATTCAAAACATTCCACCTTTCTGTTATTAAGCATGCATGGCCTATGATTGCCTATTTTGTGTTAACCGTCATATCAAATTACGTTTTTTTTAATCCCGACGACCCCTTTTCTGCTATCGAAGTGAAGCTCTCTTTCTTGCTATTGCCTTTGGCTTTTGCTTTTTATCCTTATCACGGAACGGAATTTAAAAAATTACTGATGAATGCTTTTGTATCGGGAATATTATTTTGGAGCATTATTCAGTTATTACGTTCCTTATTTCTTGTCATCATCAAACAAAATTTCAATTTTTTATTTTATACGGAATTTTCATCTTTCATTCATCCTTCCTATTATGCCATGTATGTTTGCACCGTGCTGTTGATGATCAATTTTTTTGAACTTATCCCCAATCAGATTAAAAATTTAAAAACATGGTTGAATCTCGTGTTTCCGGTTTTTGTTTTAATATCGGCATCCAAAATGGGCATTATCTGTTTGTTTTTAACCCTTTGTGTTTTGATCATGAAGGCGCTTAAAGAAAAATTCAATACAGCATTAACGTTAATCATCTTCATAGCATCCGCTATCCTGATGATGACCACTATTTTTGTCATTGAACCTATAAGAAACCGTTTTGTGTTCGTAACCGACAGCATTGAGATGCCCCTTGACAAAACATCCACGGAAAGCAATATGGTGAGGCGATTGGTATGGATTGCCGACAAAGAAGCCATAAATAAAATGCCGTGGTATGGATATGGTGTTGCAAATGTGAATAAGGTATTGAGTGGGGAATATGAAAGATTAGGTTTTACAGGAGCCAAGAGCCGAAATTTGAATGCACACAACCAATACCTTCAAACCTTAATCGGTTTGGGATGGATGGGGTTAATTTTACTTTTATGGATGCATTGGGAAATGCTAAGGGCGGGGGCAGAAACTAAAAATTACTTTTGGATTACTTTATTAATTATTTTGATTTTAAATTTTTTAGTGGAAAGTATGCTTCAGAGGGCATCCGGAAGCATTTATTTCAGTTTTGTTTATATGTTATTTTTAATGATTGAAAAAGTTAAATTTCAGGAACAAATTAATACTCCAATCTGACGTGGCCTTTAAAAATCCTGTTATCGGCATCATTTAATTTTAAAATATAGAAATAAGACCCTGACGGTAACCTTCCCTTAATTCCGGAACCCACATCGTGTTGTCCGTTCCATTCGTTTTTGTATGGTACTTTTCTGTAAACCAAGTTACCCCAACGATTATATATTTCTACCTCAGAATTTTTGTGTACCAATATACCTTTAATTTCCCAATAATCATTCTTACCATCATCATTCGGAGTAACAAGCTCAGGAATAGGGCCAAAGATATCCAGAACTTTAATTTCAATTTTGGCAGTATCGGTACAGGAATCATTTCCGGCAATTAAAATTAAGGTGTAAGTACCTGGCATTTGAAAAGTAACACTGGGGTTGGTAGCATTTGATGTTTGGCCATTTCCGAAATTCCATGTATAACTTACTGCACCCGAACTGCTATTGGTTAAATTTACATTTAAAGGGGCTTGGCCGTTGATGGGAGAAGCCGTAAAAGAAGCTAAAACATTATAGATACTAAAAGTTACCACAGCCGTGCTCTGACCACAAGCATTTGAAGCAGTAACAGAATAATTACCACTGGCAGTTGGAGTAAAAACTGAAGCATTGATGGAATTCTGCCAAACCGTATTGGCGTTGGATTGGGCAGTAAAGCTGAAAGGTATATAAGGTTTACATACAAAAGTCGATGCCGGATTAACGTTTAATGTCAAAATTGGGGTAATGCTTACGTTTAATGAGGCCGTGGCTGTATTACAAGGTCCGAAACCGGAGAGGGTGTATGACCCCGATTGAGTTACCAGCAAAGAAGGAGCATTTACTGATCCGTTCCAGGTATAACTTGTACCATTACCAATTGCTGTCAAAGTGGTTTGATAACAAAAAGGCGGGTTGGGTGCAGAAATTTGAACTGTAGTTAAAGGAGTTAGGTTAACCTGAGTTGTAGCTTGGGCACTTCCGCAGGGTGCATTAACCGTAAATCCGTAAATGCCGCCGGAATTAACAGAAATGGAATTTTGCGTTGAAGCATTCGACCATAAATAGGTTTGTGGGCCTGTCTGAGAAACGGGTGTAATGGTAGGTTGAAGCACTGCCGATTGCCCGCTGCAAAGGGAAATAAGTGGAGATAGTTGGACCGTTGGAGAAACATTAACGGTAACGTTCACGCTTGCAGTTGCCGTATTGCAGCCGACGGATGAACTGACACTGTAACTTCCGCTTTGATTCACCACGATGGAACTTGCATTTGTAGTGCCATTCCAAACAAAACTTGTTCCGTTGCCAACAGCAGTAAGTGTGGTTTGGTTACAATAAGGGCCCGGAGGAGCATTGATTTGCAGGGTAGTTAAAGGAGTAAACTGAACCTGAGTAGTGGCTTGTGCCGAACCGCAAATGCCCTGAACGGTAAATACAAAAGTTCCGCCGGTTGAAACCTGAATGCTGGAAGCGGTAGGGCCATTCGACCAGGAATAAGTTTGAGGGCCTGTTTGAGATGCCGGTGTTATGGTAGGTTGAAGTGTAATGGTTTGGCCGCTGCATGCAGTATATGAC